>DATBVZ010000579.1:0-11512 GCA_036515095.1 Cyclobacteriaceae bacterium
CGGCTTGTCAACCACCCGCCGGATAGACAGGGCGGCGCCACCGCGCGTATCTCCATCCAGCTTCGTGAGAACCACTCCGTTGAAATCAAGCCGGTCGTTGAATGTCTTCGCTGTATTCACCGCATCCTGCCCGGTCATGGAATCCACCACAAAAAGAGTTTCTGAAGGTTTAAGCGCTTCCTTCAGGCGGGTGATCTCTTTCATCATCTCTTCATCCACCGCCAGCCGGCCCGCCGTGTCCACAATGACAACGCGGTGATTGTTTTTTCGGGCGTGGTCTATCGCGGAAGTTGCGATCGTTACCGCGTCCTTGTTATCGGGTTCAGCATATACCTCCACCCCAACCTGTTCTCCCAGTACCTTCAACTGATCGATCGCGGCTGGCCTGTATATGTCGCATGCAGCCAGCAGCACCGAACGACCCTGCTTTTTCAGGTAGTGGGCCAGTTTCCCGGAAAAGGTGGTCTTACCGGAACCCTGTAAACCAGCAATCAAAATAACCGCGGGATTGCCTTCAATTCGAATGTCTTCGCTCTGCCCGCCCATAAGACCGGCGAGCTCATCGTTCGTTATTTTGACCAGTAACTGACCAGGCGACACCGCCGTAAGCACGTCCTGACCCAGGGCCTTTTCCCGGATGTCGTCCGTGACCTCTTTTGCTACCTTATAATTCACATCGGCATCAATGAGGGCTTTCCGGATCTCCTTTGCCGTCGTCGCCACATTGATCTCCGTGATCTTACCCTGGCCTTTCAGGGTCTGAAAAGCCCTCTCCAGCTTATTACTTAAATTATCAAACATGGGTGTTATCTGTCTTTTTTTGTCTTGCGATCAAATTGAAGTGCAAAGTTAATTCTTATTCAAGAAGCCGAAAAGGAACGTAGGGGTACACATCTCCGGCCCTGAATACGGTTGATTCCGCCGGAAGCTCAAGAAACCCGTCTGCCTGTCCGAGATTCGCAAAATCACCCGAACCTCCTCCGGGAGCCGGGGACGCCATAAGCTTCCCATCGGCAACCCTGCACCTGACCTGTAAAAAGCAGGTTACGACGGGCATAAACGTAAAATCTTCGGCCAGAAAGGCAGTCAGCGGACTCATGGTCGACCCCATGCTTTGGCGCAGCCAGGGAAGTATATAACGGTAAAAACACATATAGGTGGAAACCGGGTTTCCGGGCAAAGCAAAGAAGGTTTTGCCGTCTTTTGCGGTCCCAAACCAGAACGGTTTGCCCGGCCGTTGTGCCACGCCATGAAAATGCATCTCTACACCCAGTTCCTGCAGGATTGCGGGTACGTAATCGAACTTCCCCCGCGAAACCCCACCCGTGAGAATGATGAGCTCATGATCGCTGGCGATACCCCGGAGGTCATCCCTGAGCCGGCCCTCCTGGTCAGGGATATGAAACATGCAGGGCGACACGCCAGCCTCCCTCAAGGCAGCCGCGAGCGCGTAGCTGTTGGATCTCCTGATCTGATGCTCTTCGGGCGTGGCAGTAATGTCGACCAATTCATCCCCGGTTGAAACCACCGCGGTTTTGGGATACCGCCTCACAAGCACCTTGCTTTTGCCCACTGAAGCCAGCAGCGCAATTTCGGCAGGCGAAAGCAACGTTCCGGGTAACAACAGCACATCCCCCCGGCGGACGTCGGCCCCCTGGCTGTGAATATTCTGCCCCCGGAAATGTTCATCCGACATCACGATTGCCTTTCCGTTCGCGATCTCAATATCCTCGTAGCGGATAACGAGGTCCACGCCTTCCGGTACTACAGCACCTGTCATCACCTCCAGGCAATGGGTCCCACTCCCGAGACGTTTTTGGGGGACACCGGCAGCCTGCACCCCGTCAACGACGAATTCCCGTTGCCCCGCAGCAAATGCAGCGCTTGAAATGGCTATCCCATCCATGGATACCCGATCGAAAGGGGGAAAGTCGCGGTCTGCGGAAATCGCCTCAGCAAGAAAGGCATTTCCCGCCTGCTCCAGCGCTATAGAAACCGTCTCCGGCTTGTAGCGGTTCGAAAGAATAATCCTGGTAGCTTCTTCAACACTGATCATGACATGAAACTTCTGGCTGGCAAGTTACACGGCAAGAAACGAAATCCAGTCATTCGCGACCCGTGATTCGGAAAAGTCATGTATTCCTTCCTGTATGAATACCCGGATTTGATAATGTCAACATAGATTCCGATAGTTGGAGAATCTAATCGGAAGCCATCCATGAAAAACAAAAGCCTTACCCATGTTGATTCCGCCGGGAACCCCGCCATGGTGGATGTTTCATCCAAAGCATTGACCGTTCGGAAAGCCCGCGCCCAGGCGATTGTGAATACAGGGCCTGATATTTTGAAGCAGATCAGGGATAATGAATTGATCACGAAAAAGGGGCCTGTATTCCAGACCGCCATCATCGCGGGGATAATGGGTGCAAAGAAGACATCGGAGATGATCCCGTTCTGTCATCCGCTCGCGCTGGAGGACTGTCAGGTATCCATTACGGTGCGCAATAAAAAGATCTTCATCACAGCCAGCGCCACCGTCAGCGCGAAGACCGGCGTCGAAATGGAGGCCCTCACGGCAGCTACCACTGCGGCACTCACCGTCTATGACATGTGCAAGGCACTCTCCCACGATATCGTTATTGAAGAAATCAAACTGCTGGAAAAAACAGGAGGTAAAAAGGATTTTAAGCGGTTACCATAATGGCTGCCAACTCCCCCGATATCAACGGATTGATCCTTGCCGGCGGAAAAAGTTCCCGGATGGGTCAGGACAAGAGCCTGCTCGTCATTTCCGGACAACCGCAGCGTCTTCGTTTGTTTACCCTCCTGAAAACATTTTGCCGTGAGGTATACCTCTCGTGTAAGAGCGGAAGCAACGTACCTCAGGACCTGAACCCCATCCCCGATCATTATCCGCTAAACAGTCCGCTGAACGGCATCCTCAGCGCATTCCTGACAGCGCCATCAGCGGCGTGGCTGACAGTGGCCGTTGATATGCCGCTGGTTGATCACCCGACCATTGAATTCCTGATACGGAACCGCAATAGAAATAAAGTCGCCACCTGCTTTACGGATTCCGAAGGCCAGAAACCTGAACCATTGCTGACCATTTGGGAACCGCAGGCTTTCCCGTTACTGGCTTCTTTCTATGAGCAGGGAGGATTCAGTCCCAGGCAGTTCCTTGCGGCAAATGAAATCACCCTGCTCACAGCCCCGGATAAAAAAATCCTGATCAACGTCAACTCCGAAGAAGACCTGAGAAACCTCAAACTAAAGGATGACTAATAGCAGGCAGGGAAAAGGAGCAGATCCAAATGATGATGTCCGCGCAGTAACCATTCTAACAACTCAACACATAGTCACCTGCAAAAGTCGGTAGCCCGGCATTAGATACCTCATAAACTGTGGGCGATCGTGAAATCAATCGTACGAATAGATGATCTTCAACTCCACCCTGCGATTCAGTGCGCGTTCCTGTTCATTTGCATTTTCATTGAGTGGTTCGCGAAGTCCTTTGCCATCCGTTGCAATCCGGTGGTCGGCTACACCCTGATTCATGAGAAATTTTTTCACATGCGCTGCCCGCTCCTGCGAAAGGCGAAGGTTGAAACGGTCCGATCCGATGTTATCCGTGTGACCGGTAAGCTTTATCTTCAGGTGCAGGTTGTCTTTCATTATTTCCGCAAGATCCCTAAGGTAGACAGCCGATTCCTCATCGATCTCCGTACTGTTGAATTCAAAAGCGAAACGCAGCACAATTCTCTCCAACTCGACAGGGTCACGCCTTAAATCGCCCACCCTGGTATTCGTCATTAAGGAGTCATGCTTCTGCCTGAGATCTTCCTTCAATGTCCTGGTTTGCGATTTAACAGCCGCGGAATCAGGTCCACCGCCGGGGGCAACGGATAACGAATCCGCCGGCACGCGGGCGACTTTTCCCGTATCCGAAGGTTTGACGGTTCGGACAAGTGCATTGGTGTTATTTTCTTTCTTCGAAACGCGTTTCGATTTCGGTTCTACCCGTCTTCTCAGTTGAATGCCCAGCTCGAATGCACCAAGGTTGCCCGGGTTCCGGAAGAAGACCGGGAAATCATAGCTGAATCCAATGGAAAAGCTTTCTCTGTGAAGCTGCAGGCCAACAATTCCGGAACGTCCGATGACGTATTTGGTAATCAGGTCGACGCGGGCAGCCAGCTGATTCGGTACCGCTCGTAATTCGTATTGCGTAATCACCCCGATGTTTATGATATGGTTGGAATAATTTCCGGAATAAAGCAATTCCGGATTGATGCTTAGCGGACCGTCCTCATAGATACGGAACCCTGCGGCCCCGACCAGGGTGGTCCGCAATTCACTGCTTGTACCCAGAAATGAGTCCTGCGGTTTATTGAAGTCAAAAAAAGAAATGCTGGCATAGGCCATCCTGTTTTGGTTGCGATCCAGTTGCTGCCAGTACATGCCCAGGCTCAGCGTATAAAAGTTGTTCCTGAGTTGCTCCAGTCCCTCTCCGTTTGCAATCTGTTCGTCAAAACCCCTGCCCGGTATGTACTGCATTCCGGTGAACAGATCATCAAGATTCATTTTTCTTTGCTGGTACAATCCCTTTATGCCCAGTGAAAAAGTTTGATTCCTGCCCAGGTACACATTTGCCGCATACGAAAGGGAAGCCTCCTGGACAGCATAAATCCCGCCGCTGCGGTCGTCCAGGAGTGCGAGTCCGAGACCGGACCACCGATGGCCGCTTCTCCGGCTCAGGAATGGATAGGAGGCGGAAACAAACGTGCTGTTCAGATTAAAATCGCCGCCGGTAGTCTGATTTCTGTAGAGAAGATTAAGTTGAGCATGATCCGATGCAGCAACCATTGCCGGATTGACACGCTGATCCGTGTAATTGACCTGACTGAATTGGAAATACTGTCCCAGCCCGGCGCTTGCCGGTAGTTGCACAATTAGCATTACCAACAAAAATCGCATCCTGTCAGCGAATCAACACGATAGAACCTGATTCCTTTCCATTCAATAGAAGCCTTGATCCATTGCCATGGGTGCCTTTGATTTTCCAATGATATACGCCCGCCGGCTGCAGAATACCCTGCACCGACCCGTCCCACCCGCTATCCATTGCCGCACTTGCGTTTTCTGTTCTGAACACCAGACTGCCTTCCCGGTTGTAGATCCTGAAGGAGAAGTCCTGAATGTTGTCCATCCCGTAAATCTTTAGTACATCATTCTTGCCGTCTTGGTTGGGTGTAAATAGAGTCGGAATAAAAGCGGTATACTCAACGAGAATCAAAACGTTGGAAGTACTCACACACCCCAGCGAATCGCTCAGTGTTATCGTATATTCCGTCGAAGTTTCCGGCGAGGCCACCGGGTTGGGGATGTCTGTATGATCCAGCCCGTCCGATGGCTGCCATGAATACGAAACAATACCCGGAGTAGCCACACTCAATTGAACACGCTCTCCCTTCAGTATCTGATACGTTGTCTCAGCAGGCCCCGCATCGGGTTTGCTGACTACAATAGCTGTTTTTCTGATCAATGCGCAGCCTCCTCCATCGGTTAATGATACCGTTACGGTATCTGGTCCGTTGACCACAAAATCGATGGCAGAGGAGTTTGAAATAAATCCTGTCAAAGCGCTGCTCCAGGTAATATTGTTCCAGGAGTCTTCTTCCTGGAGATGGATCGATGACCCAAGGCAGGCGTGGCGGACAACCAACTCCTCGCGTTCAAGGGCATCAACACGCTTCACATTATATATCCTAACGGATGTGCACGACAACCCTGGTCCGGGTACTACAGCGAAAAGGGTATCACTTGCAGATGCTTCATGCGCGTAGGTCTGAGCCTTCCCCAGGTATCCATCGGTGAACGAGAACCACAATGCTTCCTCCTCCGCTTCAAGTACAAGCTTTTCATTTCTGCACGCTTCAATTTCCTCGAAAGCAATTTCACCGCAGGGCGGCCCGGTGCCCTTACAAATCCCTCCGGGCCCTGCATGAAACGCATTGTCTACGGCCTGAATATAGAAGGAGTATTGGCCGGAGGGCACGTCCTTTAACAAAGCATAGTTCCGGAAACCCATATTCCCGTGCGACACTAGTGTTCTCCGTCCGCTGAGCAGGTCAAACTCCCCTACCATAATGTCTTCATTCTCGCCCTGCAGGGTTAGGTCGAAGGAGATGGCGTTCGGATCCGTGTGATCATCTTCCGGTTTCTCCCAGTAGAGGAAGGTGCGATCATAGATGGTGAAAGCCATTGCTTCAGGTGGCCTGGCCGGAGCAAGATTGGCTCCGGGAACCGTATTTTCGAGGAAGGTGATTGATCCTTCCCGCAGTTGGACCAGGTCAAGATCACCATCGCGGTCGGCATCGCCAAAGCGTTGGCTGATCAGGTCGCCGGCCGGAAGATTTTCGGCGCCGCCCGATTGCAATAGGTTCACATTGGTTACGCCAGCACCTTCAGCCGACACCACATTGATGTCGATAAGACCATCGGAGCTCAGATCTGCGGCAAACAGCGACGTGATCACGCCGGCCGACAAGGTGGTATCCTGCCCGGTCGGACCTGACGTGCCGTTGCTGTAGAGAATGAGCGACCTGGGCAAGCCGCCTGCATCTTTTCCGGAGACGAGGATGTCAAACCGTGCATCTCCGTTGAATTCACCCTCGGCTATTACCGCATCATGAATCACGGGAAACGCAGGCGCAGGCGCGAAACTAAAGTGCCCTTCATTGGTAAGGATCGCCTGTACCGGCGTACCGCTATTGCTCATTCCACTTAGGAAAATATCCGTGTCCATGTCGCCATCATAATCATGAAAGGACATGTACGATGAGTATACTTTAATGCTATCGTTTACCGGTTCCCACCCGCTTGAATTTTGCCGGTATATTTTCGTAAAGAACGGGTCGTCACGCGAGAGGATCAATTCATTTGTTCCGTCCATGTTCAGATCCGCCAGCCTTACCAGGGCACCGCGTTCTTGCAGCAGGGTTTCTTCAGTAAATGCAAAGCTTCCGGAATTAAGAAAAGCCCGGGTAACATCTCCTCCGGCATCCGCTCCCGATGTGATCACATCGATCCGGTTGTCCCGGTCATAATCCGCAAGATGAAAAGCTGTTCCGGTCGTATTCGTTGGCACGAGGGATACGAATTGAAATCCCGGATTCAGGTTTTGGTAGATCTCCAGATAGCCCGATCCATTATTACCGGCAGAAAATACCATGATATCAAGCATCCCATCCGTATCGACATCGATCCATTCCACGGATTCCGGCCGGAGGGAGTCTGCTGTGGCTATCGCCCCGCGGTCCGTGTATTGTCCGCGTGCCGGTATCCCCAGGATCATCAATCCCATTCCAAGAATTACATATTTCATCACCATGCTGTTATGTTACAAAACAGGCCATCATTGTTGTTGGCGGCGTTCAATCTTTTCCAGCCGGAATGTCAGCGGGATGGAGAGTTTAGTGGTTACCGGCTTGCCATTGACCCTGGCGGGTTTCCATGCCGGCATGTTTTCAATAAGTCGCTTCGCTTCATGGTCAAAGGCATCACCGAGTGAATTCTCAACGCTGATTTTTTCGGGTTCCCCATTCAAACCGATAACGAAAGAAACGGTAACGACACCTTGAACAGAATCTTTTATTCCGGCTTCGGGGTAAACCAATTCCCGGTTGAAGTATTCGTAGAGTGCAGGATACCCATTAAGCGGTTCTGCTTCCGTGTAATGATACTCAAGGGTATTGCGCTCCGTCTCTTGTTGTAAGCCGGTTTCAGGAACATGCGCATCAGGAACGGCACGCTGTTCTGTCCCCCCCTCATCGGCGCCGGCTTGCTTGCTTTCCGGTTTCAACTCCTCCACAGGGAGTATGGCAGGTGCCGCCGGATCCGGCCTTCCTTTTCCCCCGGGAATTTCTGAAGTACCGGATTGTTCCCGGGCCGGCGGAGCGGGGTTGCTTATGCCGGGTTCCAGTCCGGCCGGATCATTGCGATCACTCCCCCGGTAGATAAGCCAGACTACAGCCAGTGTGATAATAGTCGCGCCGAGTATAGTCCCCTTCCTGAGGAGATCAATTTTATTCTGCCGTTGAACGACACCGGTCCTCCGTTTCAGTAATCCTTCGAAGTCCATGAACCCCCGGATCTCTTCGTCAGAAACTTCTGGCTTGGTATTCATTATTCTCAGTTTGAATTTTGTCGTTTTCATTTGTCTTTTACGTTTGATCCTGGTTCATACTGCAATCATCGTATGTTTCGAACAGGTGCTTACGTTACCATTATCCTTTTCATCTTGTCAAGAATCCGGTATACCTTCACTTTGGCATTATTCTCGGTGATGCCCATGATATCGGCAACTTCCCGGAAGGGCCGGCTTTCCATGTAGCGCAGTTCAATTAATTCGAGCTCGGCAGGTTTGAGCTGTTCCAGCACCCGGGGAAGCCGCTGCTTCAGTTCCTCGCGGGCCTCATTTTCAAACATCACTTCATACAGTTCCTCGGCAGCACCGTCTTCCAATACCACCATTCGTACACGCTTCCGTTTGCGAAACAGGTCATTGCATTCATTGGAGGCAATGCGATACAGCCAGGCTGAAAAGGGCAGCCCCCTGAATTCGTACTGGGAAATGTTGAGCAATGCTTTCAGGAAAACCTGAGAGGTCAGGTCGGCGGTGGTTTCTTTATCACCTACCCGGTGAAGGATAAACAGGAAGATGTCGCGATAATATTTCTCATATAAAACCTTGAAATTTGCGGGATTTTGGAGGCTCTTTCGTATAACATCTTCTTCACCAAGGAGTTGATTACTGACGTGGATTTCCTGCTTCACTAGCGCTGCTTTACCTTTTCTGAAACCTAAATGAATAGATTTCAAAAAAGATACAGCCCGGTGAGAAATATTTCAAAAATTGATATTTGCCACCCAAATAGTACATGGTTTTTCGTTACCTTTGCAAGAGGTCTAAACAGTTGGAAATCATGAAAACAGTTAGCAAGAGCCTTTTCCCGGGGATTTTTTCTAATCCCATCAATAGAAACCTTACACTAATTTTTCTGTTCGGTTTCTTCGTCGCTGTGACCCTGGTAACGACAGGAGTGATCCTGATAAATCTAATTGTAGGAGGCTGAAACGCCGTCGGGTCGGGCTGATACCCATTCTTCCCCGTCTTCAAATACTTCTTTCTTCCAGATCGGTACTTTCTTCTTGAGAGAATCGATAATGAATTGGCATGCTTCGAAGGATTCCCCGCGGTGAGGCGCCGAAACAGCGACTACCACGGAAACCTCTGTGGGTTTTAATGTTCCCACGCGGTGACTCACGGCCCACCCAAGCAAGGGCCACCGGTGAGATGCTTCATCAATTATTTTGCGGATCTCCGCCACTGCCATCGACTCATATGCCTCGTATTCCAGCCATACAACATTCTTCCCGTGAGCAGTATTACGCACCGTTCCAATGAAGATATTTACTGCCCCGGCACCCAGGCTGGAAGCAGTATCGATGACTTTTTGAACATCGATCGGCTTTTCTGTGATCTTGATCATGGCTTAGATGGGTTGATTTGACAATAGATTGAACAGACAACACAAATTAGGGCATTTGAAATTCTATTCAAAGGCAAAAACCCATTAATTGACTGGATGGCCTAGCCTCCGCTCACGGGCGGTATCAGCGCGATCTCATCGTCCTCCCGCAGCACCAGCTCATCTTCGGCGTACTCGTTATTGACGGCTACAAAAAGTGATTTCAACGCCTTCACCCGCGGATAAGCGGATAATAGCTGCGAGCGCATGTCGGCAACCGTGTGTCCATCGTGCAACTGCATCTGTATCTCTCGTTGTCCGAGAATTTCCCTGGTGATGCCAAAGGCCTTTATTCTTATGTTTTTCATACTACCCGCACAAGTCATTTGTCAGGGACACCCGGGCGTCCCGACTGTCAAAAGTACCAAAAAATTCCCGGGTGTTAAGACACTTCCGAATGCACCCGAAAAACCTGGACAACTCAAATTCGCGCTAATTTTGATGGCCGGTCAGGCGATGACGCGCTGCATTTGAGGGTCTGCCGCCGATGGCCTATCTTAGCAGGCCAGGGCATGAAGATGAACGCCATATACGACAACCACGGACGGCCGATGAACTACCTCCGGCTGGCGATCACCGATCGTTGCAACCTCCGTTGTTTTTACTGTATGCCTGAGGGTGGCATCCAATACCTTCCCAGAAAGGAGTTACTGACGTTCGAGGAGATCGAGCGACTCGTACGCATGTTGGCCTCGATGGGCGTATCAAAAGTCCGGCTGACCGGCGGCGAACCATTTGTGCGCACTGACCTGATGAGCCTGATCCACCGGATTGCGGAAGTACCGGGCATCAGGGATCTGCACCTTACAACCAATGGGGTCCTCACAGCGCCATACGTGACGGAGTTGAAATCACTTGGCATTGCTTCGGTTAATCTGAGTCTGGATACGCTCGACAGGCAACGCTTCAGAACAATCACCCGCCGCGATGAATTTGAAAAGGTAATGGAGACCTACAATGCTCTGATGCATTCCGGGATTCCGCTCAAGATCAACGCGGTGGTTATGGAAGGACGGAACACGGAAGACATTATCCCACTCGTCCAGCTGACAAAGGACAGCCCGGTCGATGTCCGGTTCATTGAAGAAATGCCTTTCAACGGTGAAGGAACTCATTACCCTCAACTAACATGGACCTATAATAAGATCCTTGATCACGTTCGCCAGCATTATCCCGGCATCTCAAAAGCATCGGATCCACAGTTTTCTACCGCCAGCAATTACACGATCCCGGGACATAAAGGAAAGATCGGCATCATTGCAGCCTTCAGCCGCACCTTCTGCGGAACCTGCAACCGCATCCGTGTAACAGCGCAGGGTACCTTAAAGACCTGCCTGTACGACGATGGCGTACTGGACCTCAAGACACTCCTCCGCACTACGGACGACGATGAGAAGATAAAAACAGAGCTGATCAGGGCATTCCGTTCAAGGGCCGCCGACGGTTTTGAAGCCGAAGAAAAGAGGCAAAGCCATACGCCAATAAACGAGTCCATGTCAACGATCGGCGGTTAAATGCGATTAGTCGCAAATCCGATCCAACCGACCCACCGTACCACGCTGTACCCTACTTTGCCCAATACTTTCTATTTTGCAGCGCCTAATGCCCCACTATGAAAAAACTGAAATTCACCGGCGATGTCCTGCCGCACCTTCTGGCCGTGTTGACCTTCGTGTTGATTACGGTCTTCTTTTTTAACCCGGTATTCTTCGGCAACAAGGCGCTCAATCAGCATGACATCCAGGAGTGGGAAGGCAGCGCCAGGTCATTGCGTGATTATCGTGAGGCAACCGGCGAGGAGGGACTCTGGTCGCCCAGCATGTTCAGCGGCATGCCCGCATACCTGGTAAACGTTGAGTGGAGCAACGGACCGGTTTACGCATTCAAGAGTATACTCACCCTCGGGCTCCCCCATCCGGTTG
>DATBVZ010000580.1:0-2698 GCA_036515095.1 Cyclobacteriaceae bacterium
GGCGCTATGCGTACGGCCCTGAAACGGCTGGGGGATAAAGGCTACCTGGAATCGGAATTCGGTGAGGCCACGGCCATCCGGGGAGGGAAGAGGAAGCGGTATTACAGGGTGACGCTCTACGGCAGGAAAGCCCTCGAACAGGTGATGAGCACGCGCATAGAACTGTGGGAAGCCATTCCTCCAATAGCCTTTGACATTAAACAGGGATGAAGGATAGCAAAAGCAATATGCCGAAGCCACCCAGCCTCATCCTGAGGTTCCTTCACTGGTTCTGTGATCCACGACTGGTGGAAGACGTGGAAGGGGATCTCACGGAACTTTACCAGCTCCGGGCCGCGACCGGCTGGCGCAAGGCCGACTGGCTTTTTGCAAAGGATGTGCTGCTGCTTTTACGTCCCGGTATTATTCGAAACCTTGAATTCAATAACTCCCATACCAACTTCGATATGCTTTATTATCATTTCAAAACCGCATTTCGCCTGGCCACGCGCTACAAGGGCTACGCGCTGCTGAACCTCTCCGGCCTCGTCGTGGGACTCGCTTCCTGCCTGCTCATTCTCCTGTGGGTGGACGACGAGATGAGCGTGGACAAATTTCATGTCAAGTCAGACCGGCTATACGAAGTGTTCCGGGATATGATCCAGAGCAGCGGAGAGATTGAAACCACCGAAGCGATCCCACAACCCCTGGAGCTTGAGCTGAGGAACAGCTATCCCGAGGTAGAGCATGTTTCCATTCTTAGCTGGGAGAACGAGTTACTGTTCCGTCTTGACAACAAGACCTCTTATGAGAAAGGCCGGTACGCCTCGGCTGAATTCTTTCAACTGTTTTCATTTCCGTTCCTGGTCGGTGATCCTGCGACGGCATTGAGGGATGTACACAGCGTGGCCATCTCCGAACGCCTGGCTAAGAAATTTTTTGGCGATGCATGGCATGAGGCCGTAGGACAGATCATCAAAATAGATGAACGCCAGGAGTTCACGGTAACGGGCGTCTTTGAAAATCCCCCCGCCAGTTCTTCGCTTGACTTTGACTATATCCTTCCTGCAAAAGAATACATCCAGCGAAACGATTGGGTAGAGAGCTGGTTCAACGGCGGGTTCCGCATGTATCTCACGCTGAAAGAAGGTGCGGATATTGACGCGGTGCGTAAACGGATCCACCAGGAAGTAAATAAACACACCGACAACGCGGCCGATGAACCTATTTATCTGCAGCGCTTTGCAGACAATTACCTGTATTCCGATTTCCAGAGGGGCGTAGCATCGGGAGGGCGGATTGAGTATGTCAGGATCCTTGCCGCCATTGCATTTTTCATTTTGCTGATAGCCTGCATCAATTTTATGAACCTGGCAACGGCGCGGTCGAGTACCCGTGCCCGGGAAATAGGGGTGAAGAAGGTGATGGGCGCACAACGGGGATCGCTGAGCGTGCAGTTCTTCGCCGAATCTTTTCTGCACACCATCGCATCCATATTGGTAGCCCTGCTTATCGTTTACCTGAGCCTGCCTTACTTCAACGACCTCACCGGCAAGACGCTCATCCTTGATCTTACTGAGGAAAAGCTGTGGCTCGGTATTTTTGGCATCACCCTCGTTACCGGCTTACTTTCCGGCAGCTATCCCGCCTTGTTGTTGTCCTCGTTCAAAACCATCAACTCCCTGAAGGGAAAAGGGCAGCGGGGTTCTAAAGGCGTTTATCTCAGGCATGGACTTGCCACCTTTCAGTTTGCCCTCTCCATTTTCCTCATCGGCGGCACGATCGTGGTCTCCCGGCAGATGGATTATATCCTGAGCAAAGATCTTGGGCTGGATAAGTCGAATGTCATCATGCTCTACATGGAAGGGGAGTTATACGGAAAGAATGAAACCTATCGCACCGCCCTGCAACAGATACCCGAAGTAAAAGACGTCACCTTCACGAGCGGTAATCCCTTATCCTACGGAAGTTCAACCGGTGGTGCGGTATGGGAAGGGAAGAACCCCAATGATGTTGTTGAGATCAATGTGCTGCGCGTTGACGCGGATTTCCTGAAGACCATGGACATTAACCTTGCCGAAGGGCAGGATTTCACTAACAATTTCAGGACGGACTCATCGCATTTCCTGGTGAATGAAGTTCTCGCCGACATTATGGGCTTTGACAATCCTGTCGGGAAAAAGCTTTCCTTCTGGGGAACAGACGGAATGATAACCGGTGTAGTCAAAGACTTTCACATGTCCAGCCTGTATGAACCGATAAAACCTTTGATTATCCGTTACGATCCGAAGAGTACCGGATCCGCCTTCATCCGCACACAAGGATCAACACAACAGGCCATCGCCCGCATCGAGGAAGTGACACGGAAGCTCAACCCATCCTTTCCTTTTCGCTATTCGTTCCTCGACCAGGAGTACGCCAACCGGTACGAAGGGGAGAGGGCTGTCAGTTCGCTCGTGAACATCTTTGCAATCGTATCCATTTTCCTGTCCTGCCTGGGACTGCTTGGTTTATCATCCTTCTCGGCGGATCAGCGCTCCAAAGAGATCGGTATCCGGAAAGTGCATGGCGCCAGGACATCCGGGCTTATCTTCCTGCTATCCCGAAGCTACGCCAGCCTCATCGCAATAGCGTTTGTCATTGCCGCGCCGATATCGTACTTCTACATGCAGCACTGGCTGAACAACTTCGCTTTTCAGACAGAGCTTAACCTTTTCCA
>DATBVZ010000581.1:0-2827 GCA_036515095.1 Cyclobacteriaceae bacterium
GAGTACAGGAGCAAAGGCAGGAGCAATGAAGAGGCTGACGATGGCAATTCGGTTGAAAATTTTCATGTACGTGCTCCGGATATTCACCCTGTCTGCCTGGCTACCACCGGCAAAGTAATTAGGCGCGCAACATGGCAGCCAGGCAGGCGCAAAGGAACGCAAAGCATGAAAGGAGAGATCGCAGGGCTGTTTCGGGTGCGGCATCCCCAAACTCAAAGCCTGGCAATCTTGCAAGAGCGTTGATAGGGGCGTCTACGGAGATAGGGTTCGCACTATCTTTTTTGATGACCGTTAAAAGGCACAATAGTGGATGGGTGAGCACGCGTGCCACAGACGAAGATTAAAACGACCTTATTACCTTAATAGCAAACGGGTGTGCACATTCCCCAACCTTATTAGCTTATTATCAATCTATGGAAATCGATATTCGCAAACTATGCACACACGTCATCTCGGGCGATGACCAGCAGCCGCTCTTGTTGAAGCAGGGGATCACGACTATCGGTGCACCCAACATTTCAAAGCTTCTTATCAAACTGTATATTCTTCACCCGCCCTCCTGATAATTTGAAACCTGTAACTTTTTTCTGTTGATCTTTTACAAATCGGATGAAGCCAATGCGGCAGGTGAACAGGCCCTCCGTAACCGGATCCGGTTGAAGCTCAAAATCCCCAAGACGCATATGGTGGATCATGAGCTTGCCATCTGCAAGGTCGACCTTATATTGGGCAGCAAGTTCTTCGCTATAATACGTACCTGTATAGGTGCTGAACTGAGCGGTAGTGACCGGCAAAGGGGTGATTCTTTTTGCATCATCGATCCACCGGTACCGGAGTGAGTTTACATCCCCTTCTTTGTTTTTTTTAAATGTCATTGAAGCTCCATAGGCGTCGACCCAGTAAACAGAATCCGATTTTGCAGCCATAGGGAATTTGTCTTCACCGTTTGCCTGTGTCATGAGCTGATCGTTCTCCAGTGTGATCGTAACATACCACCCCTCACCCAGCTGATACATGCCCGTACATTTCTTTGCAAACACAGTATTCACTTTTACGGTTGGCATATCTTTTACATCATCCGTCTTACTCTCTTCGGTCTTGAGTTTGTCCTTCAGAAAAAGTTTCGCCACCTCCAGGGCATATCCGTAGGGATTAAAATCAGCAGCATTGCTCAAGAGGATACATGAAAAATTTTCATCCGGAAAGTTCACTATTGCTGTGCGGTAACCGGCCCATCCACCCGTGTGGGAAATGGTGTTTAATTTACCTTCCTTGCCGAGGCTGAGACCGAAGGCATACCCGACCTTGTTGCCGTCGTTAAGGGTGCCATCCTCCAGCATGCGTGTATACACCGGATTTTTCGAAGCAATTTGTTTGTCGAAGTGGATCACCCACCTGGAAAGGTCTTCCAGGGTGGTAAATAAAGAGCTTGAGCCATAGGCGGTAAGCGCGGTGACACTCTTCCTGAATTCATCACCGGAGGGATAATAGGAATAGGCCGGATTCTTAATGACTGTTGAATGGTCATCCAGAAAATGGGAGGAACTCATTTGAAGCGGCGTGAAAATATTTTCATCTGTCCATTCGCGGAAAGTCTTTCCTGATACCTTGGCTACTATCGCTGCCAGTAAATTGTATCCCGTGTTTGAATACGAATGTTTTTCACCCGGTTCGAAATCGAGCTCTTTCTGATTTTTCACCATGCGCATGATGTCCTGGAATGAAAAAACTTCATCCCAGCGCCATCCTGCAACATTGAGGGTTTGTGGCCAGTCTCTTAACCCGCTGGTATGATGAACCAGGTGGCGAATGGTTATCACTTTTCCAAGGTCTGGAACTTCGGGCAGGTATTTACGGATATCATCATCAAGTGCGATCTTCCCCTCTTCTATCAATGTCGAAATCGCCAGGCCTGCAAACTGCTTCGATACAGAGGCAATATCAAAAACTGTTGATGGCGTGATGCGGATATCGTATTCCAGGTTAGCCATTCCATATCCTTTCGAATGGACGACCTCGCCATGGTGGATAACGGCCACGGCACAGCCCGGACCAGTCTTCATATTGTACTTTTCAAAGACGGCATCGATGTCAGCAGTCGTCGAATCATTCTCCGTCCGTCGGCAGGAACCCTGCGCCAGCAGAAGCACAAAAATCAACGATACTGCGGATATGAGTTTCAAGGTTACTTTCATAAGGGTCAGGCTTTTGTGTTCCGCGTAAAAGATGACGACAAATCTATTGATAAGAAATCCTTTATTCGGCAAAGGACTTTCAGAATTCAAGTAGTGCTATCCTGAAAGACCCGAAAGGGTGTGAAACGTTGCGCCATTCGGGCTCCTTATCAGACTTTATTGCTTCAGCCTCTTTGGCACTGTATTTTGATTGGAATGGCACAACTAGCTGCGGGTTATTAGCCCGATCAAAAGCCCGGTACATCTGACCAACGGAATTTTTTAATATCCATGCCCTGCCACCTCCTGGCCTGGGACGATCTCGCAAAATAAAGACCAAACCATTTCTTTTGCATATGAGAAATATATTATAGTGTATTTGTTCTGTTTTAGGAATGTAATTATGACTGACACAGTTTATTTTGCAGACCCGGCAATCTCAAAGCGAAATGTATCATTCATCTTGGGCGAAATTATCTTGAAATTGATTCTGTAAATTGTATCTCCCCATTTCTGAATAATGCCCTGATCCTCCATTGTTGTAAGCGCAATTTTTTCTACTGCAACCTGCATTTGTTTTGCATCATACCGGATGACAAAGTCACGAGGTTTCTCTTCCTTGACCTTGTAGTGAATTATTAGTTCTCCGGGAG
>DATBVZ010000582.1:0-4622 GCA_036515095.1 Cyclobacteriaceae bacterium
CCGCGATTTCGAAGCTTGTTTGCTTCCTTATCCTTCCTGAATTTCTCCTTCTTCGGATCCCACACCAGCGGCCGCTTCAACGCATAAGCAAGGTTGCCCAGGGTGCAGACGCTCGCGGTGCGATGGCCGGTCTCTACATCGCATATTGGTTTTGTCCGGTTTCGCATTGCCTGGAACCAGTCCTTGTGGTGATTCTCGCTGCGATAGACATGCTTTTCGTTGGAACCGATCACGTGTGTAGCGAGTCCTGCAGGATTGGTTTCGATCTTACGCCGCTGAACGTCAATCTGACCTTTGGTACCGGAAAACCGGATGGCATTGTTAATACCGAAATCTTCGTGGGTCATGCGAACACCGTTCGGATATTCATAGGTCAGGAATTTGAATTCATTTCCATTGGGTGGAGTAATTTTGATGGGACCGCTTTCGTCCATATCCAAAGCCCACTGCACAATATCAAACATGTGCGCGCCCCAGTCTGTCATGCCGCCGCCACCGAATTCCTTATAATCGCGCCACTTGGGCCAGAAGGTGTCCGCCAAGGTAGGGGCAAGGTCATTGTGAAAGGGCCGTGCAATGGTGTTGGGTCCAAGCCAGGCATTCCAGTCGAGTCCGTCAGGCAGGGACTGTCCCTGCAGGTCGAACTCTTTCGGCGGTCCGCCGACATTCACTTTTATTCCCGTGAGGTCGCCAATGTATCCGTTGCGTACCAGTTCAACGGCCTGTCTGAACTCCGGCCACGAGCGCTGCATGCTTCCGGTCTGTACCACGCGTTCATATTTTCTTGCAGCCTTAACCATGGCTCTGCCTTCGGAGATAGTGAGGGCGAGGGGTTTTTCGCAGTAGACGTCTTTACCGGCTTTCATTGCCCTGATTGCGTGTACCGCATGCCAATGGTCAGGCGTGGCAACAACAACGGCATCGATGTCCTTCCGTTCCAGCATTTCCCTGAAGTCGGCGTAGGCTGTGCATCCTATCTTTTCGGATTCGCCTTTGTCAAGGTAGAATTTCTTGTTTCGGTCCAGGAAGTTGCTCAGTTTGGCCGCATACACATCGCTGGCGGCAAGGCATTGTGCTTCGCCCGTAGTCAGGAACGTGTTTAGCAGTCCGGTTCCCTGCCTGCCCGTGCCGATGAAGCCCAGGTTAATCAGGTCGCTGGGTGCGCGGTATCCGTTACCACCCAGCACATACCGTGGAATAATGGTAAAGGCCGAAATGGCCGCGATGCGGCCCATAAAACGGCGCCTGGAAATGGGGGTGTGTTTCATTGCGAACGATGGCTTGACGACAGTTTGAAAGTAATCATTAACGGGACGTGTGCAAAGCACAAAATGGGGTTTGTGTGGTGGCCGACGCCTGGGTTGGTGCAAATGGAAAGGGTGGACTTTGAATTTTTTGCCGCAGTGGCACAAAGGCCGGAGTTTCGCAGCGTTTTTTCGATGCGATACCCAGGCATTGACTCCGGGCCGTTAAACATTCAAAGCCCGCAAATATTGACTATCTTTATTGGCTTTCTAAATGGAACCGGTTCCCTGGAACAATGAGACGCCTGGCTGCGATCATGTTTACTGACATCGTTGGGTACAGCGCGCTCGCCCAGTCGGACGAGGCGTTGTCGCTCGAGTTGCTGGAGGAACACAGGAACATCCTCCGGCCTTTGTTCGGGAAGCACGATGGGCAGGAAATAGAAACTGCCGGTGATTCTTTTTTTGTCGAATTCAGCAGCGCAGTCGAAGCGGCCAACTGCGCCATAGAAATACAGACCGCCCTCCACGAACGAAACAACGGGCATCCCAACGGCCGGCATATCAACCTGCGAATTGGTCTGCACATCGGTGATGTAGTACATGTCGACAGGCATGTGCATGGCGATGGAGTTAACATCGCCGCCCGGATTCAGTCTGTGGCCACTTCCGGGTGTATTTGCGTTTCTGAAGACATCGCCCGGCAGATCAGGAACAAGATCGACTTGCCGGTAGTCAAGACCGGCAAAGGCCAACTAAAGAATATCACCCTCCCGATAGATATCTACAGCATTGTGCTGCCTTGGCAAAAGTCAGGATCGGGTTTACGCAAAAAGTTTGTCCATCCTAAGCCGGTGCTTTATGGGGTGGGGGTTGCCTTTGCCGTTGCAATGGCTGTACTTTATCTTTTCCCCATCAAAGAACCCCTTCCTGAATTTGATGCTACCCGGTTGCGCGTTGCGGTATTGCCACTGGTAAACATCAGCGCACAAAAGGAAGACGAATATTTTGCAGACGGACTCACGGTGGAATTGATCTCTTCGTTGTCGAAGATCAGCGACCTTAAAGTTATCGCGCGGTCTTCTACGATGAAGTATAAGAATCTGTCGAAGGGCATCAATGAAATCGGGAGGGAACTGATGGTGGGGAGTATTCTGGAAGGCAGTGTGAGAAAAGTTGCCGACAAAGCCCGGATATCCGTTAAGCTGGTGGATGTTGGCACACAAGAGAATCTGTGGTCAATGGATTACGACCGTGAGCTCCGGGATATCTTCATGATCCAGTACGAAATTGCGCAAAATGTCGCGGAGCAGTTGAAGGTGATCCTTGCACCACCGGAAAAGGAACAGTTGGAAAAGCATTACACCGTGAACACCAGTGCATATCAGGAATACCTCATCGGAAAACATTTTCTGAGCAACCGAACGCAGGAGAGTATCGAGGCTGCAAGAAATCATTTTGAAATGGCCATTCTGCTCGATTCGGGCTTTGCGCTGCCGTATGCTGATTTGGCTTATTGTTACACCTTGATCGGAGCGGCGGGTTACGGTTCGATTCCGAAAAAGATTGCGGAACAAAAAGCCAGGAGTGCCGTGATGCGGGCGCTGGAGATCGATCCCTCTCTGGCGGAAGCCCATGCGGCATTGGGATATATCAAATTCAGGATTGACTGGGACTGGGAGGGAGCCGATAAGGAATTCATGGAAGCGATCCGGTTGAAGCCGGGATATGCTACGGCTCATGAGTGGTATGCGCTTTTCCTTGGCATCAACCTCCGGTTGGACGAGGCGCTCAGGGAAATTCAAATTGCTCACGAACTGGATCCTATGTCATCAAGTGTGAATACGGGTTTGGGCCGTATTTATGAGTTCAGGAATGAAACCGATAGAGCCGTTACCCAATTTCAAAAGACCATTGAACTGGATGCGGGTTATGCAGAAGCGTATTTTGGTTTGGCGGCCATGTACCTGAAGTCCGGAGACTACACGAAGGCGGAAGCGGCGGCAAAGCAGGCACTCCAGCTTTCAGGCGGCCGACCCGTCATCGCCGGATTTCTTGGTGGCATCTATGCCCAGACCGGTAACGATGCGGAAGCCTACCGAATCTTGCAAGACCTGGAGGCTCCCCCTGTAAGCAATGACAAGTTGTACGCGCAAGCGATTATCCTTCACAACCAGGGGAGGCTTGATGAGGCGCTGGATATTCTTGAGAAACTTCTGGAAGAACGATACGGTCTGCTGATCTATTCCAATGTGGAACAGGAAATTTTCAAATTGGGGAATGAACGGTTTGAACGGATAATTCAAAAGATGAATTTTATGAACAGACAGTGATTCCATGGTTAAATCCCAACTACGGGGAATGGGGGATTGATGATGATGAATGGGTTCCGGGAAATCATAACGCTCACGCTTTACCAGGCAGCTTTGCCAGATGCCAACGTTCAGATTGCCTGCTGTCATGCTACTGCCTATTGCCAACCGCCTTCCATTCCATCTTCTTCAATATATCTCCACATTCGAAATCACCGGGCACGCCCTCGCATCATCAATATTAACGCGTATCCGCCGGGTTTGAATGGGTTCAAGCTGCAATATTCTCTTATATCCAATAGTTGTACCATTCGCTATGTGTACCCAGTCGTTATCTTTCCACGCATCGATGGTGAAGCTCTTTACCCGTTGGCCGAGCCGGATGTACTCTTGCAGCAGTATGTAACGCACGGTCTTCGATTCGCCCAGATCGATTTCAAGCTGGCCGGTCTTCTGATCGTCGTTGGTCGTCCAGTATGTTTCTTTATTTCCGTCAGTTAGCTTATCGCCGTCGTACACATGCGAATTACCACGGTTCGCGCTTGCCTTAACAGGGGCATTTGCCGCGAAGTTGGTGCTGAACGCGTTGTCCAGCAGTAGGCGCCAACCCCTGAGTGCTGCGATATCCTGCTCATGAATGCGGCCGCGTCGGTCGGGAGGCATATTGAGAAGTAAGGTTGAACCCCGCCCTACGGAGGTCAGGTAGATTTGGAAGAGTTTTTCAGGGGATTTTACCAGTGAATCTTCTTCTTCATGATAGAACCAGCCGGGTCTTATCGAGGTATTCACTTCCGCGGGTATCCAATGCGTACCGCCCTCGGATCCTTCGTTGAGCAATTCCCCGATATTGCCTTTGCCGGCATAAAGGGTATCGGGAGTGATCGTGCACCAGTTCGTTTCGCCGCCAACACCCTGTTCGTTGCCGCACCACCGTACGCCCGGACCCGCATCGCTGAAAAAGATCACCTCAGGTTGCACGCTTCGTACCAGGTCAAGGGTGGCGGGCCAGTCGTAGTACGTGGAGCCGTCAATCCGCCGCACTTCATTGCTGCCTCCGTAATACCCA
>DATBVZ010000583.1:0-5789 GCA_036515095.1 Cyclobacteriaceae bacterium
TTGTTTTTTGCCACGAAAACACAAAGTCACAAAAAACCACAAAAGAGCTTTGGCGGCTATTTCGCGCCTGCCTGTGGTCCCCATCCCAATAATTAACCACGAATCCCAATCCCTTTGAGGAAAGCATGATGAATAACTTAATTTAGGTCTAAATTGACCATCATGACCTGCAAAACATTCCTCCTCTGTGTTTCTGCTCTATGGCTCACCTCCTGCAGCCAGGAACAAAAGACTGTACCCGCCCCTGATGTTGATAACGGAGGCATTACGCTTCCGGAAAAATTTGGGGCAATTGTCGTAGTTGACACCCTGGGACGCGGAAGACACATGGCCATCAACGACAATGGCGATATCTATATGCACCTTCGGAGCCTTAATGCAAATGGAAATGGAATTATCGCTCTGCGCGACACTACGGGGGACGGTCGCGCCGACATTATTCAGGGTTACTCCGATGTGCCGGGCACCGGTATCGAATTGCATAAAGGCTACCTGTACTACTCTGACCGGACTCATGTCTATCGTTCCAAAATGACAGAAGGCGAATTGCTCCCCTCCTCTGAACGCGATACTATGGTTACTCTGGTGGAGGGAGTTGGCCATATGGAAAAGCCATTTACCTTCGATAACAAAGGAGGCCTCTATGTGAATGTGGGCTCCCGGAGCAATTGTTGCGAGCAACAGTTACGGTCGCCGGATTCGAAAGGCGACGATCCCTGCGATGAACTGGAAACCCGCGCCGGCATCTGGAAATTCGACGACAACACGCTCAACCAAATACAGGACCTTGCGCACCGCTATGCAACAGGTATCCGGAATTCAGTGGCCCTCGCCTGGAATTTCGATGCAGACCGGCTGTATGCCGTGCAGCATGGCCGCGACGATCTGCACCGCTACTGGCCGGCTATTTATACGGAAGAACAAAATGTGGAATTGCCCTCGGAAATATTTTTTGACCTGGAGGAAGGCGATGATATGGGATGGCCGTATTGCTATTACGACCATATCCAGCGAAAGAAGCTCACGAACCCGGAGTATGGAGGCGATGGATCAAACGGCGATCGTTGCAGCAACGCAAAGGATCCGTTGCTTGGATTTCCCGGACATTGGGGTCCGAATGATATTTTGATTTACAAAGGCGATCTCTTTCCGGAAAAGTACAAGCATGGCGCATTCATCGCTTTCCACGGGAGCTGGAACAGGCTTGGCCGTGCGCAGCAGGGATACAAGGTGGGATTTGTTCCGCTGGAAGACGGCAAGCCTTCCGGTGATTGGGAAGTTTTTGCTGACGGATTTATTGGTCAGCCAGAGATAACCAGTCCCGCCAATGCATTCTTTCGTCCCTGTGGACTGGCAGAAGGCCCTGATGGATCACTTTACATTTCCGATTCCCAACATGGCCGGATATGGCGGATATTCTACTACAAGGATGACATGCCAGCCCCCGTTAACACAACATTATACCAGCCGTTGGTACTGGAAAACCCTGATCCTGTCCCGCCTGAACTGATGGCCGGCAAACAGGTATATGACAGGTACTGTGTGCAGTGCCACATGAACAACGGCCTCGGCGCGCCAGGCATGAACCCTCCCCTGGCAGCCATCGACATCGTCACCGGCGACAAAAAGCTTTTGATTGGGATTATTCTCAACGGACTGAGCGAGCCCATGGTCATCAAAGGCGAAACGTACAACAATGCCATGCCGCCGCATTCCTTTCTCAACGACAAACAGGTTGCAGATGTGCTGACCTACATCCGCAACACGTTTGGGAATAGCGCAGAAGCGGTAACACCGGAAGAAGTTGCCGCAGCAAGACAGTGATCATCAAGGCAATCCCAAATCAGGTCAATCTTACGAAGCGTATCATTGAATCAACTGAAATCAGGGTTCAGACCGGCTTCACCAACTCCGCAAGATTCTGCATGGATCGCTCAAGACCGTATTGCATCTTTCTTTTTCCGGTCAACATGAAAGCAAAGGCGGCGGCAAGACTTTTGGGGAAATGAACCCCGATGGTGAATCTTGTCTTGTTGTCATCCAGTTTTTGAAGCGTAAAGTGGGTAGATTCGTTGCTTTCTTCTTCTGTTTCCCAAAATTCGATTTTGTCGGGCTGATACGAGTAATAACTGCTTACATAGGTAACTGCTTTACCCGTATCCAGCACGCAACGGCACCGCATGCCCACCCGCGGCAGCACATGATCCACCTCTTCAACCCGACTCACGCCTTCCTTCCAGCGACTGCGATTGCTGAAGTCGCCCGTTGCATGGAATAAAGTAATGATATCCGTATCGTAATCCTTTGTGAAAGAGAGTCGCTCTACCTTCCCCTCCAGATTCACCGGCTGAAGCTGTTGGGGATTGAGCTTTTTTTTCAGGGAACCCAACGGCGTGTAGTGGTAGGTTACCTCACCGCTCTCCGTCTGGCGGGTTCCCGCGTTCCATTCCATCCAGTCCTCAAATCCGGTAAGCCGGTTGCCGCCCAGGAGGCTTCGGGTCACCAGCCAGTATTCATGGTTTGCAATATCATTCTTTAGTAGTTGATGCACGATGATAACGTCCTTGCCGATAAGCTTATCGAATTGTTTTACCCGATACCCGGTGAATTCCCCAAAGTGGGTGATTATCTTGAGCGTTAGTCCCGCGGCGGCAACACAAGCCTTGCACTGGCAATATTTCCGCAGATCATAGGCTATAAGGCTCCTGTGGAAAGCGCAAAACATGCTTTCAACCTGCCTGTAGAGGGCATCCAATCCCGGAGGTTCGCCATATCTGTAAAAGAGGATTGCGTCACCTTCGATTTCAGAAATCTCCAATCCCAGCTGATTCGCATTGATGATCCCTTCCAGTAACTCCTGGATGATCATCCGGCTGTGCCCGATCTCGGTTTCGTTGACAAACCGGGTGAAGCCGCTTATATCAGGAATGAAGAGTAGTCCCTTGTTTTCCATCCGTTCCGCAAAGCTACATAAGTATCGAAAGATTTTTATGGAATTTTAATGCCTTAGCGCTTTTGTGGCCGGAGGATGATTCACCAAATTCATTTTGCAAGGCCCTTTTTCCTTCTATTGAGATCACAACTGAATGTTGCCCGTGCGCCTATCAAAAAAAAATTCGCACTGTAAGAAATCCCGTTTTTTTCATACTAATCGCTTTAGCGGAGTCGGTCACCGTCTCGTACGGATGTTCGCCGGATAACGGTGCACGAAGACCTAAGCGGAAAGGCCCTCAAGGCATTAAAAAGATTGCCGGCCGAAAGTTCCGGTTCGGAAGAAAAGTGAATAGTATTTGACAGATATTAGCATTCAGACTTCAACCGATTCACCGTATGAAAAAAGTAACCCTTACACTGGCAATATTGGTAACAAGCCTTTCTGCCTACGCTCAGGACATCACCGGCGATTGGTACGGACTGCTTAAGGTCCAGGGACTTCAACTGAGACTGGTTTTCCATATCACGGGGATCGGTGATAGTTTGAAAGCATCCCTCGACAGTCCCGATCAGAACGCGCTGGGAATTCCCGTTACATCGACCAGCCTTGAAAATGACGTGCTAAAAATGACGGTCACTAACCTTGCCATTGAGTACACGGGCACATTGGACAAAGACAGTATAGTTGGCGGGACTTTCAAACAGGGCGGCCAGTCATTTCCGATGAACCTTTCAAGAGCGCCCGTGGAGAAAGGCGTTACCACCAGGCCCCAGGAACCAAAAAAGCCTTACCCTTATCGAGAGGAAGAGGTCATCTTCACCAATACCAAGGACAAGATCACCCTGGCAGGGACGCTTACCCTGCCAAAAGAGGGAGGCCGTTATCCGGCTGCAATACTTATCACCGGCAGCGGTCCTCAAAACAGGGATGAAGAACTGATGGGGCATAAACCCTTCCTGGTGCTCGCAGACCACCTGACCAGGAATGGGATCGCCGTGCTGCGTTTTGACGACAGGGGAGCCGGTGGATCCACAGGTACCTTTGCAACCGCAACATCAGCGGATTTTGCCACCGATGTGGAGGCGGCAATCGAATTCTTGAAATCGAGAGAAGAAATAATCCGGATCGGGTTAGTGGGACACAGCGAGGGCGGACTGATCGCTCCCATGGTAGGATCCCGCTCGACGGACGTAAATTTTGTGGTCATGCTTGCCGGTCCGGGCGTCCGCGGAAAAGAACTCCTGATTCAGCAAGCCGAACTTATCGGAAGGGCTATGGGAATGAGCGAGGAATTGGTACGGAATGCCCACGCAATCAACGAAGGCGTCTTCGACCTTGTTTTGAAGTCTGAGCGACCCGACTCATTGCGGTCGCAGCTCACATCATCCCTTCGGAAGGCTGCCAGGGAGAACCCGCAAATGGTAGCCCAAACCGGAATGCCCGAAGAGACGTTCATTACGGCCCAGGTGAACCAACTATCAAGTCCCTGGATGACCTGGTTCATTCGATACGACCCTGCACCCACCCTTGCGAAAGTCACATGCCCCCTGCTCGCACTTCTTGGAGAGAAGGATCTGCAGGTCCCGGCAAGTTCAAACCTGAAAGCAATACAAGGCGCACTGCAGAAGAGTGGCAACAAAAATGCGACCGTGAAGGTATTGCCAAACCTGAATCACTTATTTCAGGAAGCACAAACCGGGTCACCCGCAGAGTATGCAACTATCGAACAAACATTTTCACCCCTGGCTCTAAATGAGATTTCTGAATGGATACTAATGCAGAAATGAATAGGTCATAAACGTATTCAGGGACAGCTTTCGATTGAGCTTCACTTCTTGAAATTTAACCGCAATAGCATTCCGGCAATTTTTTTTGCCGTGCTTTATCCTTTCATCCATGGAAAAGCGATAATGAATGCCGGGGCCTGGAGCCGCGAAAAGGCAGCCTCCTTCGCGCAGGCTACAAAGGAATCAAAACTGTGTGACGTCGGGTAGGAAATGTGAATGCACACGTCCTGACCAGCAGCGATGATCCGCAATGCAGACGCCAGGTTAGAATGTCAAGAAAGGAAAGGAGATGCCGGGAAGGCAAAAAAAAATTGTTCTGAAGTCATTAAGCGTGCTGCTTGCTTCTTCGTCCAAACTTGGCGGGAGTGAGATTGTACCTGTCTTTGAACGTACGGTTAAAATGCGACCTGTTCTCAAAACCGCTGATCATACAAACTTCGTCGATACTCATGCCGGTTGTCTCCAGTAAATAGCGGCTGTATTCAAGGCGCTTTTCAAGGAGCCACTTTCCGGGTGTAGTGTGAAAGATATCCTTAAATTCCTGTTTGAACGCAGACAAGCTCCTTCCGCATAGTCGCGAAAAATCCTCCAGTGAAAGATGACTGAAAAAGTTTGCCTCCATGATCTCTTTGATGGAAGTTTTGCCGGCCACACAAAGGCCCCTGAGGTAATTGGTTAGCGGGCTATGAAAATTGTTTGAAATAATGTTTACCAGCAGTTCTTCAAACTTTATCCGCAGCAGGG
The DNA here is from genome assembly GCA_036515095.1 of Cyclobacteriaceae bacterium. Lineage (GTDB taxonomy): Bacteria > Bacteroidota > Bacteroidia > Cytophagales > Cyclobacteriaceae > ZC4RG29. Next base: position 5,467 of record DATBVZ010000583.1, read on the forward strand.
ATTCGGAGGGAGGCGCGGGTTGACGAAAATACGATAGCAGGGAATGAAAATAAGCTTCCAGCACTTCATTTTGTGGAAGGGGAATGATTGAGTCCGTCCGGTCATTGTCCGCCGTCATTACAGGCATTCTGTATTTTTGAAAAACGGCTTTTATAAAGGAGTCAGGGACAAATACACGCAGTTCACAGAAATCTCCATGAGTCAGGTGGCGGGCAGAGATTATACTCCCCTTCTTGGCAAAAATACAGTCGCCTGCACCCAACACGTATTCACCCTGAAGGGTCTTCAACAGCATTTTTCCGGAGATCGCATAGCTGAAAAAG
>DATBVZ010000584.1:0-3071 GCA_036515095.1 Cyclobacteriaceae bacterium
TTCCGTACAGCAGTTTCTGAATGGCAGTAGTTCCATGGGTGCCCATGATGATAAAGTCAATGTTCATGGTGTCGGCGAGATACTGGATCTCCGGAGTTATCCCGCCTACCCTGATCTTGCACTCATAACTGAGGTTGAACGCTGTGCCGATTCCTTCCGCCCAATTTTCCAATTTCGACATCGCTTCCCTGCTCACTGCTTCGGGATCGTATGCAAGAAAGGTGTCATCATCGAATGGGGGCGTAACCACATGGAGGAAAACAACTGACGCCGCGCTGGAGTTGGCCAGCGAGCCTGCAAATTTGGCTGCGTTCTCCGACCCGGAGGAGAAATCTACAGGAACCAGGAATCGCATTCTTTTCATTGTCTTAGTCGTTTTATTTGGTGGTAAAATCCGCGATCATATGGTAAGATACCCAGTTTCGTCCGGCACGGTGCTGATCACTATCGCCCGGTAACCTGATTTAGATCAGGTTTTCTGGCCTGCGGGGCCAAAGAAAGGTTCGGGGGTTTTTCGGATGAATCTGCCTGTTCCGCCAGGAGGCGTTCATCCTGTTTGTATACGTCCGGATGGAAGCTAATGTTATCGCCATCGTGCGTGGCGGTGAAATAGCGTATGTAGATTGGCATGGGGTGCGAGAGCATCACCTCACTGCTTATCCCCCTTTCAAGATAATCATCCAGTTCCTCCTTCAAGGCGCCGGTGCTGTCGGAACCGGCGAGGTAGTACGCCAATTGAACCGGGTTTTCTATCCGGATGCATCCGTGGCTCAATGCCCGGAACTCGCGGGAGAACAGGTATCGCGCGTTGGTGTCATGAAGGTAAACGGCATAGGGATTGTCAAATTTGAATCGCAGCACACCCAGTGTATTGTTGGTTCCTGCGCGCTGCCGGAAACTGAATTCAAGGTTGTTCCTGTTGTATTTTTTCCAGTCGATTCCCGATGCATCAACGATCCTGCCGCCTGTTGCCAACACATCGAAACGCTGTCGGCTGAGGTAACCGCTGTCGGATTGAATTTTCGGTAGTATTTCTTCAATGGCTATCGATCTGGGTACGGTCCACGTCGGATAGACGGTAATACATTCCAACGCGCTGCTAAGAACCGGTGTTGGGGTATCTGGTTTCCCTACGATAGCCCTGGATCGCAGCACCACTTCACCATTGTTCACTACCGTGATGGAGTAAGAGGGAATATTGATCAGGATATACCGGTCCGTCCAGGCTTCACGCTCCCATCGCCAGCGTTCCATGTTGGCAAACAAATACCTCATAATAGTCTGCTTATTGCCACCAACGAATGCGGGATCCGGATTGTTGAGGACCGACCTCAGGTATTGTTTCAGCAGGCGGTATTCCCTGTTCACGGGCTCGTATTTTTCCAGCGTCTGACGAATGTCATTCGTTGTGATGGACTTACGTAACGCGGCATATACCGATGGATCGTGTCTGCCGGGATCGTTAATCTGCCCGGACTTAAGGTGAAAGGCCATTGCCAGAAAGCTATCCGTCAGCAGCAGGTCCAGCCGGGATGGAGCGAACGGGTTGTCCTTATTCCGAAGGAGTGTATCGATCTCGGCCCGGTGGTAATCATTCCGGAAAAGGCCGTAATAGGCGGGGGTCCGGATAATCCTGACCATGGTATCTGCCGCGGGCAGCGGTCTTCCATTTTTGCTCCAGGCAAGCTGATAGCCGGTACTGGAATAGAAATCCCGGGATGAAAGTGGTATTAGCAAAGATGTTTCGGACTCACAGGCAACCGAATCCAGCAGCAGCTCCAGGGCGTTCATTGCGGCAGAAGCCGCCGGTTGGTTATTGACAGATCGTGAATTGCAGGCGATGGTGATGCTCCATACCGTCAACCACAACAGCATGTCCCGGGGTATGCCCGAAACGGTCAGGTGCAGTTGCGTATAGCGATCAGTCCACTTCATTTTTCCGTTCCTCATTTCATGCGCGATGTAATTACCCGGATGCAAACAGCCGGGATACACCATCATCAATCCTCCTGGTCCGACCTGTTTTTCCAGATGATACCCCGCTTCGACATTTCTTCTTTCAACTTTTCGGGTATGCCTCTGCACTTGCAATGCTTCTGATGTTCGATATGCCAGTTGATCCGATCATCCAACGTCGCATTAGGGGGCATGCGGTTCTTCCGGTGCCATGCCTCGTTGATTTTCATACTTTATGGTTTTTTTCTTTTTTACTTTTTCCTGTCCCAGAATCATCGAGAGGGTTTCGAGTTTTGGATCGTGATCGGCTATCAGCTTCAAGATGCCTACATAGGGTACAAAGAGAATGAGCCCGGCCATTCCCCAGATTATCCCGCCGGTAAATACTGCGACCAGTGTTACCAGTGTGTTTACATGCAACCGGTTGCTTACCGCCCAGGGAAAGATGAGATTTGCTTCCAGGTATTGTACAAAGGTAAATACCCCGACAACTCCCAGCGGATACCATACCGAATCGTAGGTTATCCATGCCATCGTTATGGGAAGCAGTGAGCCAATGATAATGCCGATATATGGGATGAAAGTAAGCACCGAAGCAATGAACCCGAACAACAGCGCATGCGGTATTCCAAGCGCCAGCAGACCGATGCTGTTCAGGATGCCTACAACCAGATATACGATTGCCATTCCCTTGATAAAATTGTAGTAGGTTACGATTGAGAGCGACAACACTTCCCGGATCTCCTCCCTTTGATGATCAGGGAAGAAGCGGTATAGGACCTTTAACCATTGCCGGCGATAGTACAAGATCAGCACGGCATACACGGGAACCAGAACCAGCATCACAACCGAAAAGGAGGAAGCGACAACGGCATCGCGAACTAAAGAGATTACGCCGCTTGCCGATTGATTGGCGACTTCAGAAAGCCAACTGGACTGCTGCTCCGATGTTATTCCATATGTTTCGTCGATGAAGCGGCTTAGTTCATTCAGTGCCCCAGCGAATTTCTGCCTGATCACCGGCCACTCCTTGAGGAATCCGAAGAACTGATTGATCAACAGAAAGACCAGGGCAAGAATCAGGATCATGAGCAGCAGAACGCAAACCAATATAG
>DATBVZ010000585.1:0-7424 GCA_036515095.1 Cyclobacteriaceae bacterium
CATGGTCGACCGGGGCTTCGACGAAGAGAACCTGATGGGATCAAAATCCTACGGTGTCGGTCTTGCAGACTGGATCTGTGCTGCCCCTGATCATTGGGCGTTTGAAGGGACGGGAATGAAAAAAGGGGATGCAATTCCGAACCTGGTGGGTTGGGAGTTTCATGGTCCCCCTTTGGCACAAGGTGTCAAGGATATGGTTGTACTGGCTGAGGGTTCTGTCAGAAATGCAGTTGGGGTTCCCTCCAAAAGGACGTATGCCTCTACTATATATACGGCACCCCGTGGGAACTGTGTATTCAACGCAGCCACCTGCTGGTGGAACAAGGTGCTCTCAGCACCACCAGCGTACATAAATCCGCCGTACATTGATTTCAGCCAGGGCGATGAGCGCGTGCGCAGAATCACTAAGAACATCCTTGACCGCATGATCGCAGCGGATGTGAAGATCAGCAGCGTGAGCAGGTGACCGGATGTCACGATCTTTTTTTGAACTGATTTTATAATCCAACTTTAGGAAATGAATAACCTTGCTTTTGCTTTTCTGCTGTCAATTGTTCTGACATCCGCGTGTACGGAACAATCATCCTTGCCCTACGATGGCCTTGCGGAAGATCTGGTACTTCCAACAACCGACACGATCCTTTCCGACACGATCATATATCACCCGGTACGCGTCGATGGCAACGGAAATATACTTCCGTGGTATTCGGCCAACCTGGGTGAATCCTATGACCACGCGCTGGACCGGGTCTGGAATTTCTGGAAGAATATGGAGATCGATTCTAACGGCATGCAGTATTACATGAACCACCAGGTATGGAAACCCAATCACGACAAACGCGGGTTGGGAGGCGACCAACTGATGATGGCGCTTTCATCGTGGGACATTTACTATAACTATACCGGCGACGAATCACTCATCGAAAACATGAGGTATATGGCTGACTATTACCTGGCTCATTCGTTGTCATCGCCGGATAGTGAATGGCCAAATCTTCCTTACCCGTATAACATGGACGTAGAGTCAGGGATTTACGACGGTGATATGATCATTGGCAAAGGTTATCTGCAACCCGATAAGGCGGGTTCTTTCGGTTACGAACTGGTTCACCTCTACAAGAAAACGGGCGAGCAGAAATACCTTGAGGCGGCTGTAAAAATTGCCAACACCCTTGCCGCAAAGGTTCAGCCGGGAGATAACGATAACTCGCCCTGGCCTTTCAAAGTCCACGCAGCGTCAGGCGAAGTGGGTGTATTGGTAGATGATGCTGTCTGGTATGAAGGCATGGATAAGGACCTGGAGAAATCAAATGCGAATTTTAAGAAATCATCCTACACAACATTCTGGACGGGCAGCCTCAACCTGTTCCGGGAACTCATCGGCCTTCATCAGGGTGATTCCGGTGCATACGCAAGCGCATATGATATGGCGTTGAACTGGATGAAGACGTATCCCGCCAAAACGAACAAATGGGGGCCGTTCTTTGAAGATGTGCCCCGGTGGTCGGATACGCAGATCAACGCCATCACCTACGCCATGTTTATTATGGAGAATCCGGAGGCTGACCCCGACTGGAAACAAACCGTGAAGAACATTTTTCAATGGGTACACGATGAACTGGGTAACGAAGAGTATCTGCACCATGGCGTAATGCCTACGGATGAACAAACGGCTTACCGCAAGCCCGGGAACAGCCACTCGGCACGGCAGGCATCCATGGAATTGATGTATTGGGAAAAGACAGGTGATACTTCCTACGTGAAGAACGCGGTCAGGCAACTGAACTGGGCCACATACATGGTCGATCATGATGGAAAGAACTTTTATCCCACCAACGCGATCTGGATGACCGACGGTTACGGTGACTACGTAAGGCACTACCTTCGCGCTATGGCTGCCGCACCCCAGCTGGCCCCGGAAAGCGAGGATCATCTGCTTCGCTCCTCGACTATAATCAGCCATATTGCGTATCAACCTTCCGCTATATCCTATACTACTTTTGACTCGCGTTCAGAGGAAAAGTTCAGGCTCACTTCAAAACCTGAAGAAGTCAAGTCGGACGGTGAGATCCTTGAAGAGATCGGGGAGGGGAGCGGCGCAGGCTGGACGTGGGAGACTGTGGACAAAGGAGGTATTCTTACCATCAGGCAATCGGCCGGAAACCGGGTGGAAATAGCGAAGTAATTCTTTTTCATTCAATGGTAGCCGCGGACAGTGAATTTCTTCCTTCGGCGTTCACTATACTATGTGTAATTTGGCCCTGTCGCATGCATGCGGAGTTCATCAATGAAATGATCCTATGAAAAAATTGCGCAGTCAGGAATGGTTTTGGGGAGCCAATGAGACGGGTCTTCTGCATCAGGGCGCCCTGCGTGCGGTTGGGATAGACATGGATAAATACAAGGGCCAACCGGTGATCGGAATCGCAAACACCTGGTCGGAATTCAACAACTGCAATATGAGTCTGCGCACCATCGCTGAGGAAGTGAAGAAGGGGGTTTATGGGGCGGGAGGCATTCCACTGGAGTTTCCTGTTATTTCCCTGGGCGAAGAGCTGATGAAGCCGAGCGCGATGCTGTATCGAAATCTGTTGTCCATGGAGGTCGAGGAAAACATCCGGTCGTACCCCATGGACGGCGTGGTGCTGCTGGGTAACTGCGATAAAACGATACCGGGTTTGCTGATGGGCGCCGCGAGTGCGAATATCCCGGCGATCCAGTTGAATGCCGGGCCGAAGAAGGCGGGCGTATTCAGGGGGCAGCGGCTGGGTAGCGGTACGGATCTCTGGAAATACTGGGACGATCTGCGGATGGGAAAAATAACAAAGGAAGAATGGAACCAGATCGGCAAAGCATTGAGTTGCGGATTTGGCGCCTGCAATACGATGGGCACGGCCTCTACCATGAATGGCCTGCTGGAGGTTCTGGGAATGATGCCACTCGGTTCCAGTACGCTTCCCGTAGATGACGAACGCCGGTATGCGATTTCGCGTGATGCGGGTAGGCGTATTGTGGCTATGGTCACCGAGGGATTGAAGCCGTCCGATATCCTGACACTGAATTCCTTCCGAAATGCGATAAAGGTATGCATGGCGCTGGGAGGTTCTACCAATGCGATCATTCACCTTACCGCAATAGCGGGCAGGTTGAATATCTCCCTCTATCCGCATGAATTTGAGGAAATCGGGAGCACCGTGCCGTGCATCGCCGACGTGCAGCCAACAGGAAAAGGACTGATCGATGAATTTCATTCGGCGGGAGGGATTCCCGGCGTGCTGAACCAACTCCGCCCTCTCCTGGATCTTTCCACGATGACCTGCACAGGCAGCACCCTTGAGGAGACCCTGAGCACGGATATGGCTATCGATGAAAGCGTTATCCGGTCTTTGAAGGATCCGGTTACGAGAGCACCCACAATCGCTATATTGAAGGGTAATCTGGCGCCCGGGGGTGCGGTGGTTAAGGTATCGGCTGCGGATCCCGGGTTGTCGGATCATAGGGGCACGGCGCTGGTATTTGAAGATTATTCGGATATGCTGGCAAGAATTGATGACCCTGAACTTCCCGTTGATCCGGGGACGGTCCTGGTGTTAAAGAATGCTGGCCCGAAAGGAGTTCCCGGAATGCCCGAATGGGGCATGATACCCATACCCAAAAAGCTGAAGGAGGCAGGGGTAGCGGACATGGTCCGGATAAGTGACAGCCGCATGAGCGGCACAAGCTTCGGAACCGTAGTGTTGCATGTCACTCCCGAAGCGGCAAGCGGAGGAGTATTTTCAATTGTGCAGACGGGTGATGTTATCCATCTCAACATTCCTGAGCGAAGGATCGAACTCGTGGTGGACGAAAAGGAGATTGCGGCGCGACAAGAAAAATGGGCGCCGCCCCCAACCCGACATGAGCGCGGCTATCCGCTGCTCTACATGAGAGAAATACTTCAGGCTGATCAGGGATGTGACTTCGATTTTCTGCGGCCGCGAAAAGAGCGTGTAAATGAATTTGTCCAACCCATGGTAGGGCGGTCATGAGAAGCGTCTGACAAACGGAGAAATTGAAATTTAACAGCGATCGGAATACATGAGTAACAGAATGCGGTTCAGTGGCAAGCATGCGATGATCACCGGTGCTGCACGTGGCATAGGCTTCGAAATTGCGAAGCATTTCGGGAGTGAAGGTGCTGCGCTCTCTTTACTAGACAACAACCGGGAAAACCTTTCGGCGTCTGCCGCATTGTTCAGGGAGCGGGGTTTCGAGGTGCTGGACTACTGCGTGGATATTTCCAGGCGTTCGGAGGTTGAAGACGCGGTCAGGAAAGCCGAACAGTTCCGGCCTGTTGACATCCTTATAAATAATGCAGGCATTGCCAGTGAAACACCCTTTATCAATATAGAGGAAGAAGAATGGAAACGGATCATCGACATAAACCTCACCGGCATGTTCTTCGTGAGCCAGGCTGTCTGTCGCTATATGGTAACGCGCAAAAAGGGTGTGGTTGTGAATATGAGCAGCAAAAATGGTCTTGATGGTGAGTTTGGCTATGCGCATTACAATGCTTCCAAGGGCGGCGTGATCATGCTGACCAGGACAATGGCCGTGGAACTGGCAGCCTTTGGTATTCGCGTGAATGCGGTGTGTCCCGGCTATATTGAAACGCCGATGTCAAAGTCGATTGATTCCGAAGCGTTTACGGCTGCATTTGCGGAGCGGTATATCCCGATGAACCGTCCCGGCCAGGTTGAAGAGGTCGCCCCGCTATTTCTGTTTCTTGCAAGCGATGAGAGCAGTTTCATCACCGGCCAGGTGATCGTCGCGGATGGCGGCCAGCTTTCGGGACAAAAACCAGGCGAAGATCTCCTGGCAAAAATGCGTTGAGGTACAAGCCTTGCTCTTCAGGAGGAAGCCACGTTGATGCTCCGGAACCAGTCGCAGCGCTTACATTCGTCCCTTGTATACGCCATTCACCCCTCAGCATCCCCTACATTTCCTTCAGTACCTGCCAGGTAATTTCCAGTGTTTTGTCGATATCCTCATCGGTGTGCGCATAGCTGACGGAGCTCTGCTTGCAGGCAATAGGAATGTTGTAGATGCCTTTTTTGATCAGGGCCTTTCTCAATTTAAGGTCAAAGTCGAAATTGTGGTGGAGGAGTATGTCGTGCAGGTCGTGCGGCAACTGCTCGCAGAAGTACAAACAAAACGCCGACGCATTACGGGATAGTGCCATCGGTATACCGCGCTCCCTGAACATTACCTCAAGGTTGGAATACAGTTTATCGCAAACGCGGTTCAGGTGTTTATACACATCCGTATCCCTGAGGATCTGAATGGTTGCCACGGCAGCAGCCGAACTTACCGGATGGGCGTTGTAGGTGCCCGCGATCAGAACCCGTTTCCCGGGTTCCGTCGAATCGAACAGGTGCATGATCTCTTTTCTGCCTCCGATCACGCCCATCGGGTAGCCGTTGGCCACCGCCTTTCCGAATACGGACAAATGCGGCCTTACACCGGCAATTTCCTGATAGCCGCCCAGCGCGGATCGGAATCCGGTCTTGACCTCATCAAAAACACAAACAGCGCCGTGCTTATCGCAAAGATCAATGATTCCCTGCAGGTACCCATCGCTGGGAAGTACAACGCCGACATTCTGGAGAACGGGCTCGGTAAGTACACAGGCAACCGGATAGCGCTTCATCACATACTCAATGGAATCCAGGTCATTGAAATTCACAATGTGAACCAGGCGCTTGCCCGCCGCCGGTATCCCTGCGGACAGCGGTATGAACGGATACTCTCCCGGACTTACCCGGGCTCCCAGCTGGTCGAGCCGGGGCATTACTGCGCGGCTTACGTCATTGTGCCAACCGTTGTACCCTCCAAGCGTCAGAATGATGTCTTCCCTGCCTGTCCATGCGCGGCTGAGCCGGATGGCGTGGGCCGTAGCCTCGCTGCCTGTGTTTGTTATTTGCACAAGCTCCAGGGTGGAGACCGATTCGCAAAGCAGCCTCGCAAGTTTCACTTCAAGCGCAGTGGTCCCGCTGCCAAACAGCGAATGATGCGTATCCATGATCTTTACGATCGCATCATTGATCCGCGGATCATTGTGCCCCAGCAGATGCGGTGCAAATGCGGCGTGGTAATCTATATACTCGTTCCCGTTGGCGTCATAAATCTTACACCCTTTTCCTTTGGTGAAAACGATGTCAGGGTCAACTTTTCTGTTAAGCGAAACAACACCGCCCGCAATATACTTTTGCGCCTCCCTCGTGATTTGCTCCGCAGTTAACTTTACGTTTTCTTTGAGGTTCATCAGTTTGTTTCTTAATTTGACGATAGGGCAATTTACAATTTGTTTACCAATAATTACTATATTTGTTTACATAATTTAGATGAAGAGCGAATCACTGGCGCACAAGGCGTACACCGAATTGCGCAGGAAAATCTTGAGTGCACAGATACCCCCGAAAACCCGGCTAAAGGAAGATTTCTGGGCTAAAAAGTTATCGGTCAGCAGGATGGCTATCCGGGAAACATTAACCCGCCTGCTGGGCGAGCAATTGGTTTCACTCGGACCTAAGGGAGGGTATTTTGTAAATTCCCTTACCCAGGGCGACATAGCGCAAATCCGGGAACTCCGGGAGATCCTTGAGTTGGGCGCCCTCCGGCTTGCCCACGAGAAGATCACCAGGGATCAGATTGCGCGGCTGGAAAAAATTTGCAAGGACTTTACTTCCATGGTCGAACAGGGCTATTATGCCGGCGCCTGCGAGGCAGACCTGAAGTTTCACGAAACGTTGATGGAATGTTCGGGTAACGAAAAACTCCTCCGCACATACACGAACAGTCACATTCCCCTGTTCCACCGTCAACTGACAAAGACCAATAATTCGGAGGATGATTATGAATTAACGGACAAGGAACACCGGGCGATCGTGAAGGCGCTCAAGGAGAAAGACCTGGAGCTCGCAGAAAAGATAATGAAAATGCACTTTGCCCGGGGCGCCACCATGATCGAAATCGATTGAAGGTCCGCGTTATTGCTCGAACGATTTTGAAAAAATACCGGCTGTCCCTCCTGCAGAATTCCGTCCACTGGCTAATTTGATTTTTTTTTCTTAACCTGAGGGTTACCCGACCGTAATACACTTGCTGATGCATGCCTTGCGTGTCCGTAAAGTAGCAAGGAACAAGAACGCGAGTTTGTTGGGCCTGACAACAGAGTGATATGGGACATCTGCCTGCATTGATCCAGGATTTAGCGCTGATACTGATAGCGGGTGCAATCGTTACCCTGTTGTTCAGAAGGATAAAGCAGCCGCTGGTCCTCGGTTACATCATTGCAGGATTCCTGGTGGGGCCACACTTTGAATATCTGCCCACCGTTACAGACAGCGCCAACATCGAAACGCTCGCCGAAATCGGTGTTATAT
>DATBVZ010000586.1:0-4727 GCA_036515095.1 Cyclobacteriaceae bacterium
GTTAGGGACAGCGTTAAGATTGGTGAAGTCGCCGCATATTCCCTGGCGGCGCGGTACCCGGTGGACCTGAATATTCTGTTTCCGGATTCAACCATCAATACCTTTCCCTTTGAGTATCAGAAACGAACCTACTTCCCGACAACAACCAGAAACGGGATTAGCACGGATAGCGTGGTCTATTTTTATAGCACCTTTGAAACCGAGAGTGTGCAGTTCCTGGCCCTGCCGGTTTATGTTGTGCATGAGCAGGATTGTACCGCGGTGTACGCCTCAACAGACAGCCTGTTTGTAAAACTGCTGATCGGTCCGCTGCCTGATTCGGTAAAGTTGCATGACCTGACCGTAAAGGAAACGGTTGCCTTCGAAAGCATATCAACCTCCTTCGGCGCAGTGGTTGCGGCGCTCCTTGCCGGTATCCTCATGCTGATAGCGGCGGGTGTATATGTGGTGTTCGGCAGCCGGATCCGTCGTCATTACAGGCTTGTGCGGCTGCGTAAAAATTATTCGAAGTTCGTGGAAGGGTATACAAAGAACCTCACGCGGCTCCGCGAACAGGCGTCCTATGAAATGGCCGAATCTACCGTTGGCATGTGGAAAAAGTACCTCGAAAACCTGGAACTCACCCCGTACACCAAGCTCACGACAAAGGAGACCATTCAATTACTGAAGGACGATTCCATTAAGAACAGCCTGCAAATTATCGACCGTTCAATTTATGGTAAGCAGGAAGTGAGGGTACAGGCATTTGAAGGACTTATGGATTTCGCACAAACGAAGTACAGGCAAAAACTGGAGGAGGTAATGCATGAATGAATCCGGTATTCCCTGGTACAGCCTCGATTGGTTCAGTCTTTCCACCCTGCGTTCCTTTACGTGGCAGTGGCCGGAATTCCTGTATCTCATTCCGGCAACGCTGCTGATCTTTGCAGTCCGGTGGGTGCTGCGATACCGTTTCGATCAGAAACTTCCGGTCGCTATTATGCAGCGGGAGCTTCGGTCATCTCTAACCAACCTCGTCCGGCTGCTTCCCGAATTGGTTCTTCTGCTGGTGCTCGCGTTGCTGATTACAGCATTGGCCAGACCGCAGAAAACCAACGAAAAAGTCGAGCAATGGACAGAAGGCATAGACATTATGGTTGCGCTGGATATTTCTCAGTCCATGCAAATTGAGGACTTCGCACCCAACCGGCTGGAAGCAGCCAAGCAGGTTGCCCACGAATTCATCAATGGCAGGCTGCAGGACCGCATAGGGATCGTTGTTTTCTCCGGTGATGCATTCTCGCTGGCGCCGTTAACCACAGATTACGACCTGCTTAAGCAATACCTGGACGAGATCAGCTACGAGATGATTGAAAGCCGGGGTACAGCCATCGGTAGCGCCCTTGCGGTAGTGACCAACCGCATGCGTGAATCCACAGCATTAACCAAGGTGTGCATCCTGCTGAGCGACGGCGACAGCAATGCCGGCAACATTGATCCGCTCACGGCTGCCGAACTGGCCTCCGCCTATGGTGTAAAGATCTATACGATCGTCGTTGGCAAGGAAGGGATGGTTCCGATGGGCAAGGATTTTTTCGGGCGACCGCAGATGTATCCCAATACGGTCGACGAAACCACCATGAGAAAGATTGCTGAAATCGGGGGAGGAGAATTTTTCAGGGCAACCAATAACCAGGCGCTGAAGCAGGTATTCGAACGAATTGACCAATATGAAAAAGCGGAGATCAAAGAAACGCGATACAAAGACACTTCCGATTACTACTTCGTCTATTTGCAATGGGCCATCTCAGGTTTCCTTCTCTGGATGTTGATGAAATCCACCTATGTGACGAATATACTGGAGGATTAGGGGGTGGGGTACACCTGCATCCCCTACCTGCCTACGCCTTCGCGTTGTCCGAGGAACGTGATCCAGTCCTCCAGTTGCTTCTTCGTCATTACCCGGGGAAATTTGTGTTGCCCGCCTACCTTGCCTTTTGACTCCATCCAATTGTAGAACCGGTTCGCGGGAAGGATCTCAACGAAAATGTCTTTTAGTGCTGCACTCCTTTCCACCGCATAGTCGTCGTTCAATGTTTTCAGCACCGCATCCAGCCTGTCCCTGAACCGGTCAGGGTCCACCTGGTTATCTGTCCCAACATACCATTGATGGGCGAACAGCGAATTATGCGGAATGCCTGCGACAGTAAATTCCCTGACGTTGATATTGAGCTCGTCCGCAACCAGTTCGATAGCCTTATTCATGTTATCCACTGACAAATGTTCACCGCACAGGCTCAGGAAGTGTTTTGTTCGTCCGGTTATCACGATCTCGCACTCCTCCGTTGACGTAAACCGGATCACGTCACCGATCAGGTACCGCCAGGCACCCGCGCACGTGGAGAGGAGGATCGCGTACTCCTTTCCTTCCTCCACTTCATCGATCAGTAACGTTTCGGCGTCCTGCCGGATCTCTCCCACTGCGTTGAAATTCTTTTCCTCGAAGGGCACAAATTCATAAAAGATGCCGTTGTTCGTCACCAGCTTCATGGAACGCCTGTCGGGATATGCCTGGAAGGCAATGAATCCTTCCGAGGCAAGGTAGGTTTCAATGTAGTGCATGGGGCGACCCAATAATTTTGCAAAGCCTTTGCGATACGGGTCAAAGGAAACGCCGCCATGAACATACACGGCGAGATTCGGCCAGAGTTCATGAATATTCCGGATTTTATAGTAGGCAATGATCTTTTCCATAAGGATCTGAATCCACGCAGGAACACCAACGATTATACCGATATCCCAGTCCTTAGCGTTCCGGGTGATCTTGTCGAGTTTCGCTTCCCAGTCCCTCGTCTTCGCTATTCGCGTGCCCGGCTTATAGAAATGTTGAAACCAAAACGGAAGACGTGCAGCCTGAATTCCGCTCAGGTCGCCTTCAAAGTAACTGCCCCTGTAATTGAGATGGGTGCTTCCACCTAGCATCAGGATGCCGGCCTCAAAGAATTCGGATTCGAGATCATATTTCGAGAGCGTAAGGATCTGACGTATGCTGGTCTTTTGAATGGCCTTGGTCATATCCTTGGTCACCGGAATGTACTTCGAAGAAGATTCCGAGGTACCCGAACTCAGTGCAAAATATTTAACCCGGCCTGGCCAGCAGACGTTCCTGGCGCCCTCCAGGCACATTTTCCACCAGTCGTTGTAAATGGTATTGTACGTATGGATGGGGATCCGGGTCTTGAATTGCTCGTAGAAATCCCGGTTTGACATTCGGAAGGCACGCAGGATATTGTAGAAGTTGTAGTGCTTGCCGAATTCCGTCTGGCTGGCCGTTATCAGCAGTTCCTTGAGTTCCTTTTTCTGCAGGTCGAACGGGGAGGAGTATTCTTGCTCAAGCATTTCGCGAATGCGGATGCCTTTTTTAAGCAATTCTCCAAGGATAGCCATACTTTTGCTGCAAATTCCTACTGTTTCGAGGGGGTCAAAAATACACAATGAATATTAAATATAACATAACCAACCTGCTTGAAAACTTACCCTCCGGATGCGGGCTTGTTGCTGTCAGCAAAACACACCCCGTGGAAAAAATACAGGAGGCTTATGAGGCAGGGCAGCGGATTTTCGGGGAGAACAAAGCCCAGGAACTCGCTCATAAATACGAATTACTGGCCCACGACATCGAATGGCACATGATCGGGCACCTTCAGCGCAACAAGGTCAGGCTGATAGCCCCGTTTGTGAGCCTGATCCACTCTGTTGATAGTGAGCGTTTGCTGGAGGAAATCAACCGGCAAGGAGAGAAACTTTCACGCATTATCCCCTGCCTGCTGCAGGTTCACATTGCCGTTGAAGAGACAAAGTATGGGTTTGATCTGCATGACGTCCCTGAGCTGCTGCAGCGTGAAGGTTTCTGTAAGTACGCCCATGTTGTAATCAGGGGACTAATGGGGATGGCCACCTTAACTACAGATGAAGAAAAAATCCGCAGCGAATTCAGGAGCCTGAAGAAGCTTTTCGAGGAGCTGAGGAGTCTGCCGCTTCCGCCAAACGTTTCCATGACGACATTATCCATGGGAATGAGCAACGACTACCGGATTGCCGTTGAGGAAGGAAGTACATTGGTACGGATCGGTTCTGCCATTTTCGGAGATCGCAAGAATCATTAAGCAACTGTCATCATGCAACTTCGTGCTACCTTAATTTTTGGATCGTTATCGGGGATGCTTGCCGTTATGCTGGGGGCATTTGGTGCTCACGGGCTGAAAGACCAGCTGCTTTCAACTGGGCGCCTCGAGTCATTCAACCTCGCCGTGGAGTACCAGTTTTACCATTCGCTTGCGTTGCTGCTGACCGGCATCCTCATGCGCCTGGGTGCCACCGGGCAACTGTCGGCGGCTGCACTGGGATTCGCGGCCGGCATTGTTATCTTCAGCGGGAGCCTCTATAGTTTGTCGATTTTTGATGTTTCATGGCCAGGAGCGATCACTCCGATCGGAGGTATTTGTTTTATAGCCGGGTGGTTGGCTCTGACCCTCCATTTTGTGAAAAAAATAAGGCCGCAGTAACCGCAGCCTCACAATAAGATCGTCGAATCAGGGACCCTGCTAACCCGTTACGGGTTCTCGGTCTTCATCACATTGGTGGTAAACGAAATCTGATTGGTCTTGCCCACCGAATTCGATACAACGGTTACGACCTTGTTTTGTTTCCCAACTTTACCGGTGCTGTTAAACGCCACCGTTATGTCG
>DATBVZ010000587.1:0-12608 GCA_036515095.1 Cyclobacteriaceae bacterium
GTTCGGCAACTTTGATCTGACGCTGGAATGGAAGATCACGCCCGGCGGCAACAGCGGTGTCCTCTATCATGTGATCGAAAAACCGGAATATCCACACGCGCATGACACAGGCCCGGAATTTCAGGTGATGGATGACGGAGGTTGGGAAGGTGAACTGCGCGAAGAGCAGAAGGCCGGCAGCAACTACGATATGTATGCGGCGCCCGCTGCAAAGAAACTCATGCCGGTCGGAGAGTGGAACACCGGCCGGATCGTGTACAGCAACGGCCAGGTTGAACATTATCTGAACGGCGAAAAGGTGGTGGAGTTCGATGAAGGAAGCCCTGATTTTGAGGAGCGGTATAAGAAGAGTAAGTGGCCTGAATACCCGGGTTGGAACAAATCCAAAACCGGTGCCATTGGGTTGCAGGATCACGGTGCCAACGTGTATTTCAAAAATATAAAGATCAGGGAACTGTAATCAGAGGGTCCGGTGTCTTCGGTTTCGCTCAGACACCGGCAATTCAATAAAAGCAGCCCAACTCGTCAATCTGCCTGCCCTGCTGAAGGCCGGTGCGAGGCAGGCAGGCTCTTCAATTCTTCAACCCTTTCCCTCGGCAGCACCGAACGGTACGCATCTTCGTAATGCGTGATGAGGTTCAGCCAGTCGAAAATGGCTGAGTTGTTTTCCACGTTGTTGCGTTGCATGATGCGTTCACGGCGGGTCTGCATCAGAAATCCATACATCACTTCCGTCAACTGGTTGACCGAATATTCAAAAGTACGCTTACCGCGTTCGATGACGTGCAGGCCATAATTTTCGTGTTGCGGAAGATTATGCAGCAGGTAGTCGCCGAATCCCGAAAGGTCGCTGGTAACGGCCGGCACACCACTGGCCATGCATTCGAGCGGGGTATAACCCCAGGGCTCGTAGTAGCTGGGAAAGATCCCCAGGTTGCAGCCCCTTACAAACTGGTTATAATCCATAGCGAACAAGGGGCTGGACGTATTGATAAAGTCGGGGTGATAAACAACCTTAACCTTGTCTTCGGCGTGGTTCAGCATATTCCTGTTCTTCAGGAAATGCATGATCTCGTCCTGACCTTCGTGCACAAGCTGATGAGTCAGCACTTCGGGATTTTTCTTACTCTTCCACGATTGAATTATCCGGCGGTAACGCAGCTTCCAGTAGTCATCGACGAATTCATTCAGGTTTGGAAGCCGGTGATCCTCCCGTACGGTGCTTTCAAAGAAGAGCCTTTTACCCACCTGACGCTCGATGGCTTCGCACGTCTGCCTGATCTCTTCCATGACTGCCCTTGATTGAAGGACTTCCGGACGGATGCTGGTGAAATCCCTTTTGGTCACAAAGAACATGACCACCGTGACGTCTGCGTTCTCCGTCCTTAGTTTTTTGTTCAGGCGGTGCAGCGCTTCCAGCGTAAGATCAAATCCCTTGTTCTTAAACTCGTATCGGCCGGAAGTGAAAAAATAGATAGTCTTATCCAGGTCGAACGAATAGGATTGGAAGAAGTGGCCCATCACAAATTGATGGATCTCGTCCTTGTAGGTAGCGTGCAGGTTCTGAAATTCGAAAAGCATATCAAACCGCTCAATGTTCAGGCCATTGGGCAAGATAAATTCCGGTTTCCGTTTCAGCAGGTGTTTGCATTCCCTTGCCGTAACTTCGCTGACGGTGGTGAGGATGTGTGCTTTGTTAGCGCATGCAAACTCAATTTTTGCTTCCGTTTCAATACTGAACTTCTTCGCCTCCTCCTCCCATTTGAAAAACGGAAGGTGCGCATAGAACATGGGCGAGTTGATGGCCAGGTGGCGACCCAATTGAGTCGCGTGGGTAGTAAAAATTGTCTTTACAGGCATGCCCTCGCGCACGATATCCAATATAGGAAGCCCGGCCATCCACTCGTGGAAGTGGCCGATTACCGGTCTGTCTGGCTCAATCAGTCCGATCAACTCATCAAAGAACATTTTCGTCTGGAATGCAAAAGAGACCACCTGATCGATCATCGGGTTGTGGGCGGGCATGCTGATCGCGTGGTTCTTCCACAGCAGGTATTTGATTACGTTGAGGGTCTTATCCTCGATCACGTGGGGATTAAAAAGAACCACCCGCGGCCTTCCGGTGACCAGCCATTCTGCATAATGAACATCGTACCCCTTGTTCCTGAGGTTGGCGGCAGCCTGGCCGAAAACATCCGCAGTTTGGTCGAGGGGTTCCAGCTCCGCCAGGATTGCCCGGCCTATGTATGGTCCCAGCATGCAGTAATTGGTTCCCCAGTTGTTCACCATGGCGGGAGCTTTTGAGCGGATTACGGTGTATATGCCCCCCACCTGGTTGCACGCCTCCCATGACACTTCGATAAGGAAGGCGGACGGAAACTTTCTCGGAGTGGCTGCTGTTCTTTTTGACATTATTTTAAGTCACAATGGCCGGAATAGACTGATGTAAGCTATCAATTTAATGTCAAAATTTCCGCAAAAGTTCTTTTCGTTGATATGGATTGGGATTTGATCGATAAGGCCGGAGGATTACCATAATGAACTTTGAAAAATTTACCATCAAATCGCAGGAGGCGCTTCAGAAGTCGGCCGAAATTGCCATGGGCAATCAGCAGCAGGCCATAGAGCCTGCACATTTGCTGAAGGCCGTTATCGAAACCGATGAAAATGTAATCTCCTACCTTTTCAAGAAACTAAATATCAACAAGAATATTCTCGAGAGCAAACTGGAGGAAATTCTGCGATCCTTTCCCCGCGTTACCGGGCAGGCTTATCTCTCCACCGGCACCAATGCAGTGTTGCAGCAGGCCGAAAAAGAGCTTCGCGAATTCAACGACGAGTACATTGCCGTAGAGCACCTGTTGCTGGCATTACTGGAAACCAAAGACAAGGTTTCTACGCTAATGAAAGACGTGGGTTTTAGCAAGCCGGGGCTGATTTCCGCAATCCGCGAACTTCGCGGTGGCGCATCGGTCAAGGACCAGAATGCCGAAGCCAAATACAAGTCGCTGGAACGCTACTCGAAAAACCTGAACGAACTGGCGAAGCAGGGAAAGATCGATCCGGTAATTGGCCGTGACGATGAGATACGCCGGGTGCTTCAGATCCTTGCCCGACGGACCAAAAACAACCCGATTCTGCTGGGAGAACCCGGAGTAGGAAAGACTGCTATTGTGGAGGGTCTCGCCCAGCGTATTGTCAATGGCGACGTGCCTGAAAACCTCAGGGATAAGACCATCGTGTCTCTTGATATGGGCCTGCTCGTGGCCGGTGCAAAATATAAAGGTGAATTCGAAGAGCGACTGAAGGCGGTCATCAAAGAAGTCACCGATTCAGATGGGCTGATCATCCTTTTCATTGACGAGATCCACACGCTGATCGGCGCGGGAGGCAGTGGCGAAGGCGCAATGGATGCGGCAAACCTCCTGAAGCCCGCCCTGGCCCGCGGCGAACTTCACGCTATCGGGGCCACCACACTAAAGGAATACCAAAAATACATCGAGAAAGACAAAGCGCTCGAACGGCGGTTTCAAACCGTAATCGTAGATGAGCCCTCAATTGAAGACGCAATTTCTATTCTCCGCGGAATCAAAGACAAATACGAACTCCATCATGGCGTCCGGATCAAGGATGATGCGGTAATCGCATCGGTAGAACTCTCCAGCCGTTATATCTCCGATCGATTCCTTCCGGATAAGGCGATAGACCTTATGGATGAAGCGGCGTCAAAACTCCGCATTGAAATGGACTCCATGCCGGAAGAGCTCGATGAACTCAACCGCCGGATCATGCAGGTGGAGATTGAACGGGAAGCCATCCGCCGGGAAAAAGACAAAGACAAGGAGGCCGTACTCACCAAAGAGCTTGCTGAACTTTCAGAAAAGCGGAATTCATTGAAGGCACGCTGGGAAAGTGAAAAGCAGGTGGTCCAGGGCATTCAGCGTGAAAAGGAAAATATCGACAGGCTGAAGTTCGAAGCAGAGCAGGCGGAAAAGGCCGGTGACTACGGGAAAGTAGCAGAAATCCGATACGGCAAGATTGCCGAAGCGGAGCGAAATCTGGACGAGCTACAGAAGAAAATGACAGCGATGCATGGTGAGCAATCGTTGCTGAAAGAAGAGGTCGATAGCGAAGACATCGCAGAAGTTGTTGCCAAGTGGACGGGTATTCCGGTGACCCGGATGCTTCAGAGTGAAAAGGAAAAACTCCTCCACCTTGAGTCGGAGCTTAGCAAACGCGTCGCCGGGCAGGAAGAGGCAATTGCCGCACTTTCAGACGCTGTAAGACGAAGCCGGGCAGGCCTTCAGGACCCGAAGCGCCCTATCGGTTCCTTCATCTTTATGGGAACAACCGGCGTTGGTAAGACGGAGCTTTCCAAGGCACTTGCCGAATACCTCTTTAACGATGAAAATGCGATGGTTCGCATAGACATGAGCGAATACCAGGAACGTCATTCCGTGAGCCGGCTCATCGGAGCCCCTCCGGGATATGTCGGATACGACGAAGGCGGACAACTCACCGAATCAGTCCGCAGAAAACCCTATGCGGTGATCCTGCTTGACGAAATTGAAAAGGCTCACCCCGACGTATTCAACATCCTGCTCCAGGTGCTTGACGACGGACGGCTTACTGACAACAAGGGGCGTGTAGCCAACTTCAAGAACACGATCATCATCATGACCACGAACATCGGTTCGGCAACCATACAGGAAAAATTCGAACACATCACTGACGATAACTATTTCGAAGTGATTGAAGAGACGAAGGAGGAAGTGATAACGATGCTGAAGAAGTCCGTGCGTCCGGAGTTTGTCAACCGGATCGACGAAATCATCATGTTCAGGCCGCTAAGCCGTAATGATATCCGAAAAATCGTTGACATCCAGATCGACCTCATCAGGAAACGATTGGAAGGGAGCGGTGTCAGGATTGAAGTATCGGAAGCAGCAAAAAACCGCATCGCGCGACTCGGCTTCGATCCGCAGTACGGCGCAAGGCCGTTAAAACGAGTATTGCAGCGCGAAATTCTCAATACGCTATCGCGAAGGATACTCGCTGGTGAGATAAATAGGGATTCCGTGATTTTTGTCGATCTCCGGAACGAGGTGGAATTTGTATTCGAAAATCTCGCGGAAAGCGAAGTGGTTGAATAAGAAAGTAAAAAAACTTGGAATTCTTTGCAGGTTGTGAAACCATATGGAAAGCAAACCTGTTTGATATAGTAGGTTTAAGGATTGGTAAACCCGGTTCCTCCCGGAACCGGTGGTTGGTTTGAGGGGTTTGGTTTAAAAACGCTCTCTCGCGATTCGAGTTATCGGACACGGGAGGGCGTTTTTTTTGCTCTCCCTGCACAAGGCCACCACAAGCCCGATTGCGGCCACTCTCTATATCCCTATACCTCAAACCCTTATATCCTTATCAATGTTGTCAAAGGGTTTTTTGAATTCCTGAATTTGGTAGCCCTACCTCGGAAGCGAGCACTGTTTAGTGGTATTGTGCCTGCCTGCCTCGCATATGCATTGGCTGGGATGCAGGCCTTGGTGTTTAGTGACAAGAACAATGATCCATGACTTAAATCCCCACCCTTATGCCCATATACCCCTCCCGAAAAAATATTACGAACAAATTCGTAACAAAGCTTGGCGGGGAGCCGTTATTTGACTTAGTTTGTCGTACGAACATATTCGTATATGACTGGAATAACGGAAATAAAGCCCACGGACAAGGAACTTGAGATCCTGCATGTCTTGTGGGAAAAGGGACCCTCTTCGGTAAAGGACGTTCACGGTGCCCTGGGAGGTGAAAAGGTAAACGGGTATACCACCATTCTAAAATTGATGCAAATAATGCACGAAAAAGGAACGGTGACACGCCAAAAAAGCGGGAAGCTGCATCTGTACAGTGCCGTGCATTCAGAAGAAACCACCCGGAAGCAGATCCTGGATAAGTTCATCGCCAAGGTCTTTAAAGGATCCGCGGCGCAATTGGTGATCAGCGCACTGGGAAATCAAAGGTCTTCAAAAGAGGAACTGGATGCTATCAGAAAGTATCTCGAAAATCTGGAAGGAGGTGATTGATGAATACGTTGTTTCAAGTTTATTCCAATCCGGCCTTGCATGCCCTGGGCTGGGCGCTTCTCCACTCGCTCTGGCAAGCTCTGTTGATCCTTCTCCTGCTCAAGCTGTTGCTGCGGGCAATACCCATGCAAAAGGCTTCCCTCCGGTATGTTGTGACATTGTCCGGATTGGGTGCAATACTGCCGGCAGGCATCGCCACCATTTGGCTGCTTCTTCCGGCAACGACTGCTCCCGTCGGCCCGGGGCTTGTCACCTTATTCAAACCTGACGCAACACCTGCTTCTGCAGTGCCCCAGTCCTTACTTCACGAAGCGGTGGCTTACCTCCAGGTGAACATGCCGATGGTACTTACGGCATGGATTGCGGGGGTACTGCTGTTCACGCTGCGACTTGCCGCCGGATGGACGTACCTCTCCCGGCTGAGAAAAACAGCCATCCCTGTTCTTGATGACCGATACGCCCTTGTAAAGCGGCTGGGAGACCAGCTTGGAATAAGCCTTGTCTTGCAACTGGCCGAGTCAACGCGAATCAGCGCACCTGCCGTAGTCGGCTATTTTAAACCGTTGATCCTCGTGCCTATCGGCATGTTCACAGGGCTTACACCGAAACAGGTTGAAGCTGTTCTTCTCCATGAGTTGGTTCATGTGCGACGGCACGACTTCCTGGTCAACCTGTTGCAATCGCTCATGGAGATCCTCTACTTCTTCAATCCGTTTGTATGGATGATGTCAGCCATGATCCGGGAGGAACGCGAGTATTGCTGCGATGACGAGGTAGTAAGAAAATACCATCCGCGTATTTATGCTGAAGCGCTGGCGTACCTCGAAACATCGCGCTTGCTCAGACCCGGCCTGGCACTTTCGCTCACCGGAGAAAAAAATAATCTGTTAAACCGCATTCAACGTTTTATGGAAAAATCAAAAGAACATAATCCGGTGCCCCAATGGCTTGTTGCCACAGCACTTGTCGTAGTCGGATTGGCCTGCACATCCTGGTTGTCGATCGGAAATGATCCGGCCCGGGATGAGGCAATGATCCAGGCAGAAAAGCAAAATGAAATTGCGGCGAAGGATACGACCGTAAGACCCCGGGAAAAAAGAGCTACCTACTCACGCAAGAAGATCACGACAATAGATGAGGATGGTGATCCGCACGAGGAGACCGTGGAAAGCTTCGATGGCGACGAGAAGTTGCGTGAATTAATGATGCATGACTTCGATTTCGATTTGTCCGTGCCCGGTCCGGAATTGCTGACTGACTCCGTATTTGACAGCATGTTGGACGTTGATCTTGTATTTCCCCCTGTCCCGTCATTCGATTTCCATCTGGACCACCTTGATGCTTTTGACTCGCTGCCTCCCGGAAACCACGACTGGGATATGTTCCGCGAAGAGTTTGAAGGTATGTTCAAAGAGAAGTTTTCCGATTTTTACATGGAGCACGAAAAAGACCTCGAAGAAATGATGGATCAGCTCGACGAAAAATTTCAGCGGCTCAATGACAACGATGCCTGGAAGGAAGACCTGAACCGGAACATGGATGACCTGCGAAAATACATGGAAGAACTGCGTGAAAGGTTCGGTGAACTGCAGCGAAGCGCGATTGATCATAAACTCCATATCTCCCATCAGAAGATTGATCATAAACTCCATACCTCCCATCAGAAATTAAGGGCGGAGCAACAAGCCATGCTTGCCGAGAGGCAAAAAGAAATTGAGGTTATCCGCGAAAAACAAAGGGCCCGGTTAGACAAAGTGAAAGAGAAAATGCGGGAAGCAGCCGCCGAGCACGAAGCCTACCTGGAGACCCTGCATGATCAACTGGTTAAGGATGGATACCTCGACAAAGACGAACCCATCAAATCCCTTCACTGGACGGACGACGATCTTGAAGTCAACGGCAAAAAAGTAAAGGCTAAAGATGCGAAGAAATACCGGAAGATGCGGGAAGGTAATCAGTAATCGGTGATCGGTATTCGGTAAATTGGTTGATCGGTAGCTTTGTGCAGGGCCAGCTTCAAGTGTATCATTTATTCCGTGCCTCTTCAACCCTTCAACTCTTCAACCTTCGACCTTTCCCACTCATTCACTCATTTCCTTTTAAGCCCCAGTCCGGGTTCGTTAAGGCACTCCATGATCCCATCCTTGAGGGCAAAGCCGCCTGTGACAATATCATTGGCAAGGTCCAGGCTTCCGTCAAGATCGATATAACGGGTATGGGGGCATGCAAAAGCCGTATGCAAAGCAGCCGAAATGCTGACCGCGCTCTCATCGTTGCACCCCCAGAACAAGTCGATCCCGGACACACCAGCGATATCCGCGATCTTTAACGCCTGGGATATACCTCCGCATTTCATCAGCTTTATGTTAAAAATTCCTGCAGCGGAAGGCGGTCCGGCCAGGTTTATTGCATCGGCGGGCGTAAGCAGTGATTCATCCGCTGCCAGCTTTTCCTTGATGGCACCCGGCAGTTTCCGCATTTCTTCAACTGCCCGGGCAGGCAGCGGCTGTTCGATCAGTTCCAGGTCAAGTTGGAGTGTCTTATGATAAAAATCTACCGTCTGCTCAACGGTATATCCCTGGTTGGCATCCACACGGATAATTATTTTCTTTCCAAATTCTTCCCTCAATTTGATCAACCGCTCAACATCTTCTTCGAGACTCTTGCCTAACTTAACCTTAAGGATCCTGAAACCGCTTTTTACATACTCCCTGGCTTCCTTTACGGTTTCATCAACAGGTTTGATCCCTATGGTGTTCGATGTCGGCAGCGACTTATGCTTCTGTCCCAAAAAACGAACCAGCGGCAAACCAACATATTGCGAAAACGCATCGTGAAGCGCGATGTCAAAAGCTGCCCGGGCAGCGGGATTTTTTGGCAGCCGTTTTGAAAGTTCGAACGTTAGCTGATTCAATTCGCGTATGTCTCGTCCCACCGGGAATCCACCATTGTCTTCACGTATGGCACCTACACACGACTCATAGCTCTCCCCGGTAACGTACTCGCTCGGGTTGCCTGAACCAAGTCCGCTTATTCCGTTTTCAAGGGTGATCTCCACGAACACATTTCGAACTGCTTCAATGGATTTGAAGGCGATCGTGTAGGGCCTGGTATTTCCGAGATCAGAATCCCAGGAACTCATGCCTGTAATCTTCATGTCTTCAACTTGGATGAACTAATTAATTTCTCAAACACCGGGATCAGCTTCCTGACACTCTCATCAAAAGGCAGCACGACGGGTATTCCCAGCTTTTGGGATGTCGTCACCGACCAATCTTGCGCGTCTTCGACGCTCATCTTCGATGTATTTACGGCAATCCCCAGGGTGGTAGCCCCATACATCTTAATCATGGTAATGATGTCCTCCAGGGGAGGTATAAATGCAGGGTAGTGCTCCAGGTCCTTGTATTGTTTTCTGACCGGGTCATGCTGCAGGATTACCCCGGTTGCATTGGCGGACACGATCCACTCGGCTCCTGCCGGGCCGCTTGGATTGCACAATGCCGATTGACCTTCAATGAAAATTATGTCCGGTTTCCCTTCGTGATAACAACTCACCACGGCATGTTCCAGTTCACCGGAAACAAAATCGTTCAATGTTGAATCAAAAATGAATCCGTACGAAGCTCCCTGCATCCAACCGGTTTGTCCCGTATAGACCATTTCTGCGGAATAGCCTTCGCCCTTCATAAGTTCGGTAAGGATGCGCGTCGTGGTCCGTTTACCCAATGCACAATCCGTTCCCAGCACAGCTATCGTTGGGCACTTCACCTCACCTATCTTTCCGGACCAGAAGTGCAGGTCCTTCGCTTTTTTCGGTTTTCGTATATCAATAATCTCAAGGCTTTTTTCCCTTGCCAGATCCGCGAGTTCAGGAATATCGCTGACGTGTTCATGAAGTCCGTTTACCAATCCAAGCCCGTGATTCAACGCTTCCTTTAACGTCGCCCGCAGGGACTCGGGGATTATGCCTCCTTTGGTTGCCACACCGATGATACAGTATTGTGCATCCGCCTGGTCTGATGAAAAGTAATCCTGAAGGGATTTCAGAACCGGAATATTTCTGTGCTTACCGTCAAGCACCTCACCGGCATCGCGCGAGGCGCACGTTGGATCGATTATTGCCCGTATTGTAAAGCGATCGGATCCCCGGATGAGGCCGTGCGCGGTCTTCGCGTGGCTGGAGTTGAGATACCCACCCGTCAGGATTATTGCATTACTCTTCATACGATGGTTAAAAGCGCATATTGTTCAACAGCCGGAAAAAAATCTCCCTCGCACGTCCGTTTTCCGTCAGGCGGCATCGTCTTTTAATTGCATGCCTTTGGCTATTATCCGGCTGGGGCAACAAAAGGGTGATTCAAGCACACGCCAGCCACCGGATTCATTCACAAATGAGCAACTTTTCGATGGATTTTTAACTAAATTTGTTCTAATAAAAAAGCGCCTATGAAAGTTTGTCCCGTCGCAATACTGGCCGCTTTTATCCTGATCGCGGTGGAGGCGCGCGCGCAGTCCATTGTGGGCACCTGGCAGTTGGTCCGGCACACTACATGCCTGGAAAACGAGATTGACGAAGATGAGGATACATTTGCTTTACTGGAAGACATGCAAAGCAGATCGGGAGGTACTCCCAGTGTTATACGATTCAAAGATGATAACAGCGGAGAGG
The DNA here is from genome assembly GCA_036515095.1 of Cyclobacteriaceae bacterium. Classification (GTDB taxonomy): domain Bacteria; phylum Bacteroidota; class Bacteroidia; order Cytophagales; family Cyclobacteriaceae; genus ZC4RG29. The sequence continues at coordinate 10,750 of DATBVZ010000587.1, forward strand.
AAAGCATCCGTTTGCTGGAGAAGGGAAAAGCCACTCGGCGCAACACGTTTCTCTACAAACTCAGTGAAGATAAGCTTTACTTCCTGGATAAGAAATCACGGCTTCTGGTCGGTTCTTATGACGTCGACCGTCTTTCTGCCGATTCCCTCATTTTTTCCGATGCATCGAGAGCCTGCGAAACGCGCATTTTCGTTCGGCTGGCTGAGAAATAACTTCTTCCTCCATTAGCCTCCGATGCGTACCTTTGCCCTATGATCGGTACACTGAAAAAGCAGGACATCCGAAAACTCTCCCTGGATGAAATAAAGGCTTTTTTTAGGGAGCATGGTGAAAAAGAATACAGGGCACTTCAGGTCTACGAATGGATTTGGATGAAGTCTGTCAAGGACTTCGACCAAATGACCAACCTGTCGCTGGCAACGCGACAACTGCTTAAAGCGCACTTCTCCTTTCAGCACCTTCATGTCGACCGGATGCAGCGCAGCGCCGACGGAACCATAAAGAACGCAGTACGGCTTTACGACGGTCTGGTGGTTGAGTCTGTGCTTATCCCTCACGAAAAAAGAATTACGGCCTGCGTATCGTCTCAGGTTGGCTGCAGTCTTGACTGCAGGTTTTGTGCGACCGCCCGGCTCAGGAGAATGCGAAACCTGAGCGTGGATGAAATCTACGATCAGGTTGTTGCCATCAAGGAACAGGCGCTTCTCTTCTTCAGGAGGCCACTCACCAATATTGTCTTCATGGGAATGGGTGAACCCTTGCTCAACTACGCCAACGTGGCAGGGGCCATTGACAAGATCACTTCGCAAAAGGGATTGAACATGGCATCAAAGCGAATCACCGTGTCAACCGTAGGCATCGCTAAAATGATACGAAAAATGGCCGATGACGACGTCAGGTTTAACCTTGCCGTTTCCCTGCATTCCGCCATCAATGAAACACGATCGTCCATTATGCCCATAAACGATACCAACAAACTGGAAGAACTTGCTGATGCGCTGCAATACTGGTATCACAAGACTAAGCGGAGGGTAACGTACGAATACGTAGCATGGGAGGGCATCAACGATTCACCCGCACACAACGAGGCCTTGTTAAAATTCTGTAAAATAATTCCCTGCAAAGTCAATCTTATCGAGTACAACGCTATCGGCGATGACACGTTTCGTCAGGCTCCGGAGCACACCCTGCAGACGATAATGGATCTTCTTGAGCGCAACGGCATTACAGCACGTATCCGGAGAAGCCGCGGAAAAGACATCGATGCCGCCTGTGGCCAGCTCGCAAATAAGGACGGATGAGGGAAGGTTCTCCTGGAAGTCATACTAACCTACAACGATGGCCCTGCGCGCAGGATCAATAGCAATGTGGTGGATGGTACTATCGGTACCGGCCTTTTCCCAGGTGCGGACCAGCGGTATCGTCGTTGATTCAATAACGTTCAAGTCACTTCCTGGTGTGCACGTGCGGATCAAGGGAAAACCGGGTGGAACGGTCACCACGGAACAGGGGCACTTCAGTGTATCCGCCGCTCCGTTCGATACGCTCACATTCAGCAGTATCGGTTACCTGCCGGTCAGCTTTCCGGTGTTGCTCGACGAAGAAGATATCATTATCCTCATGTCGGAAGACGTTACCTACCTGATGCCCGTCATTGTTACAGCGCCCTTTGTGCGTTCGCCATTGATAAAGGACAAGCCCGTTGTCATGCCCCGGACACCCAGAGCCTCGCGCCTGGTAACCGGAAGCGGTATTGCCTTCGACTACTTTTCACGTGCTCAGCGTGAACGCAGAAAACTATTGCGGCTGATCGAGGCAAATGAGAAAGTGCGATCGTACAACCAGCTGGTCACCGATCC
>DATBVZ010000588.1:0-2650 GCA_036515095.1 Cyclobacteriaceae bacterium
GGAAAGACCTTTAACGGCTATCACCGCTCCGACGGACAAGTGGGCGTCGCCAACTACTGGCTGGTCGTTCCCCTCGTATTCTGCGAGAACCGTAACGTAGAGGCTATACGGGAAGCGTTCGAAGCCGAACTCGGATTCGGCAGGACTGACGTATACAAAGATTTTGTGCGTGAACTGGTGCAGCTCTATAAAGCGGGAAATACCAGCGCCATCGATTCTGTGCTCCTGACCAACGGCAGGCACGCAAACCATTCGCGACTCTTCAATAACATAGATGGTATAAAATTCCTTACCCATGAAGGAGGTTGCGGCGGAACCCGCCAGGATGCAGAGGCACTTTGCCGGCTGATAGCCGGATATGTTCACAACCCCAACGTCGCGGGAGCTACCATACTCAGCCTTGGCTGCCAGAATGCCCAGGTAGACCTGCTAAAAGAGAAACTAACAGAGAAAAATCCGGATTTCAATAAGCCGCTGATTATCCTGGAACAGCAGCGGGAAGGCACGGAGCAGGAGTTGCTTGCGAACGCCATCCGCCAAACCTTTCTCGGCCTGATGGAAGCCAATGAGCTGCAGCGCGCGCCGGCGCCACTCAGTAAACTGGTAGTCGGGCTTGAATGTGGCGGCTCCGATGGATTCTCCGGCATTTCCGCAAATCCGTCCATCGGACATGCCTCCGATCTGCTGGTCGCCCTTGGCGCCGCGACCATTCTTTCAGAATTCCCGGAACTCTGCGGCGTGGAACAGGAGTTGATCAACCGCTGTGTTGACGATGAAAAAGCCAACCGGTTCATTCATCTTATGCGCGCTTATGCGCGGACGGCCGAAGCCGTAGGATCAGGATTCGATATGAACCCTTCTCCCGGAAACATACGAGACGGACTCATCACCGATGCGATGAAATCCGCGGGAGCAGCAAAGAAGGGTGGCACTTCACCCGTTCAGGATGTTATTGACTACGGCGATTACGTTACCAGACCCGGCCTGAATCTGTTGTGCACCCCCGGTAATGACGTGGAAAGTACAACCGCCATGGCGGGATCAGGCGCCGCCCTCATGCTCTTCAGCACCGGGTTGGGTACTCCCACCGGCAATCCGATCGCGCCGGTGATCAAGGTGTCATCCAACACCAAACTGGCCAGGCGCATGCCAGACATCATTGATATCGATACAGGCCCTGTTATCTCAGGCGAAAGCACGATCGAAGAAATGGGAGAAAAGATCCTGGACTATATCATTGACGTCGCCAGCGGCAATGCCAAGGCCAAAGCGGTTGAACTGAATCAGAACGATTTCATACCCTGGAAACGGGGCGTTTCACTGTGAAGAAGGTTGAAGAATTGAAGGGTTGAAGAGCCTACCCGAAGGGACGTCAAATACCGGTTACTCACCACCACTTACCACTTACTACCACTTACAACTTACCACTTACCAATTCACCAACTCCTAAACCCCCTTGCTCCTCTTCCACTCTGAATCCTCAGAAAGCTCCGGATCCTTTCGGCCGAACCAGTAGGCCTGCGTGCTATCAATGCCACCAAACAGAAAGAAACTGAGCAGCGCGGCAAGTGAACCCAGTACCAAAAACCACGATAGCACAAGCGCCGCACAGGACAGCATGATGGTGTCATCAAATCCTATCGACTGTTCAACCGATTTCTTCCACATAACACGCGACAGGATATAACCCACCACGGAACCGGCTAACCAACCGAGTGTTGTTTTTATTTCGGGAGTCATAGCTATTTACTTAACGATTCTACCTTGCAATCCGTTCTTAAAAAATTGTCCACAGGAACTTCCTGAAAACAGGTTTATTTTTGGTAATAGTGTGAAATCAAACGGACCTGGTAGCTTAGTCGTAAAAAGTAGAGATTGAAGAAATCCCTTTGATTCCATGTTAAAGATAACCTTTTTTTTGACTTTTCCTTCGCATCTATGAAGAATACCGCAGAATCACCGGCGAAAAGTAAATACCCAACCGGTTTTGAGCGGAGGAAAATCAGGTCTGGTTTTTCTGCCCTAATGTTGGCATATTCATCCCCGACAAAGGCAACCCGTTGACGCGCCCATGAAACCACCGTTCTCCCGCCGCCAGTTCATTCGTGCCGCCGGACTTACCGGGCTGGTCCTCCCGGCGTCAGGACTCATAAAAGCATCTGGATTTTCCCTGTTGAAGCAGCCACCTGAAGAACGCAGGGAAGTGCACATTTTTTCCAAACACCTGCAATGGCTAAATTATAAACACATGGCAGAATTTGCTGCAGAGTGCGATTTTGATGGTATCGATATAACCGTGCGCCCAGGAGGGCACGTTGAACCTGAACGGGCGGGAACCGATCTGCCCGAAGCGGTCAGCACGGTAAGACGGACCGGCAAAAAAGTGAGAATGATCACCACCGAAATTAAGCGCGCGGACGAACCCCATACCCGGTCCATCCTGCAAACGGCAGGGCAACTTGGGATCGAATACTACCGAATGGGCTGGTATGACTATGCGCCTGAGGCGACCATCGGGGATAACCTGGAGGAAATAAAAACACAGTTAAGGGATCTGGCGATCCTGAGTCGCCAATGCAATATTAAAGCTGCCTATCAGAACCATGCGGGTCTTGGTGTCGGTGCGCCTGTGTGGGATATTGCACAGGTG
>DATBVZ010000589.1:0-4628 GCA_036515095.1 Cyclobacteriaceae bacterium
ACCAAATTTGCTCGATCCGATTGCCCTAAACAAATCCAATAGACGCCAGTTGTCAAAACCACTTCTTTCCTTGGTAGGCGAACCAAACGGATTGTGTCCATACGGTAAACAAAAAGACAATGGAAAATTTCATGAACCTGCGAGAGACCAAATGAAAATTCTATGGGCCCAAGTTGAATTTGTCTCGGCCATCATTTCTGTCCTTCCACAACAGGATTCGCTAGATTATTTCCAAATGCTGCGGAATGCATTATGACGCCAAGGCTCATGAATTTGCTAGCCGTGGATTTATGGAAAACTCAAGACGAGTTTTCGTTGGGCCTCATAGACTTTGGTTTTTAGGGTATCAAGAAATGCATTTAGTTCTTTTGCCGCTTCCTTGGTTCCATTGGCTCTGCCAGCCGATGAGTTCCATTTAGTCGGGTCCCATTCACGCTGCGTGGTAAACTCTGTTCGCTTTCCACCTACGCTCACGCGCATGTAGACTGGCATCAAACCACCTTCTTCGTACTTTTTCGGCTTCTTCAGATAGAAAAGCAAATTGAATCTTCGGCTCATAACTCATTCTGTTTTGGTTGATAATTAAAACTAGAAGTGCAGCCATCGAAGATCAAGATGTCCATTAAATGGACAGGTTGACTTTCAGTGAGTTACGTCAAAACTGGTGAGTAAATTTTTAAGATTTTTTGACTCACCAGTTTACTCGCCACTTTTTTGAGATTCAGTGAATAATTTGGTGATGTCACCAAAAGAAAAAAGCCGGCAAACTTGTGATTTGCAGGCTTTTAACTGTTTTTGATACTGTTACTGGCAGAGGAGGAGGGATTCGAACCCCCGGAGGCTTTCACCTCAACGGTTTTCAAGACCGCCGCATTCGACCGCTCTGCCACTCCTCTGTTAATCTAACGTTTGGGTTCAACCCCCCGGAACCTTGCGGATCAACGGTTTTTGCCACAGGCAACCGCCGCATTCCCCACAGGATGGCTTTGCCACGACCGCTCTGCTGCCACAGGCATCCCCTGGGGACACTCCTCTGTTTCGGGCACGCACTGGTTTCTGCCATTTGTGTGCCGATTTTCAGGATTGCAAATGTAGCAGTTAATGGGAATTTGGCAAAGTGACCCGGGAAGCAGCAATGCTTGCGTCCCGATTTTGCGCCCGATCCGGCCAGGCACCGGCGTAGCGTGACGACCCACTCGAAACAGTTCCTTTGGCGGTGTGAACAAATACTTCCTGAATCTGTATTTTGGTTGTACTACAGGCCAGGTACGCTACAGTGCAGGATGTAAAAGACCCTGGGTTTGTGTCTCTTTGCCGAAACGGAAATCAATCAGAATGCGCATGCAAAAATCCATTGTCCCTACGCTCGCCTGGCTCATGCTCTCCACCCTCGCTACCCATGCACAGCTTTCACCCACACAACTGCGATGTGAATACCTGGAAAACCCTCCCGTGGTCGACGTCGTCAACCCGCGGCTTTCGTGGGTCAATAGCGCGCGCGAAGGTGACCGGGGACAGAAGCAAACGGCATGGGAGATACAGGTCGCCAGCTCGAAAGAAAACCTGCTGAATAACCAGGGCGACCTTTGGGTAAGCGGAAAGGTGAAGTCCGATCGATCCTTTAATATCAAATATGCCGGCAAGCCCCTGACATCACGGCAGGATTGCTGGTGGCGCGTGAGGACATGGGATAAGAATGGAATAGCATCCGATTGGAGTGAACCCGCGTTCTGGAGTATGGGATTGCTCAACGCCGACGAGTGGAAGGCGAAATGGATCGGCGCACCGTGGCAAGGCGAGGAGGCACTGCCCAAACCCCCTCGCGGGGACGGAAACGCTGCCCCACAACCATTACCGCCACCTGCTCCTTTGCTGCGAAAGTCTATTGCGATCAACAAGGAGATAACATCGGCGCGGGCCTTTGTTACCGGACTGGGTTTTTTTGAATTCTATGTGAACGGTGCCAAGGTCGGCGAAGATGTTCTGGTGCCCAATGTCACGCTGTACGCGAAAAGACCCGGACTGGAGAACAACTACATATCCCTGCCGGATAACTTCCGGGAGTACAGGGTGATGTACTTGTCGTACGACATCACAGACATGCTGAGAAAAGGAGACAACGCCATTGGAGCAATCTTAGGCAACGGCTTCTACAATGCGCCAATCAACTGGACGCATTCATACGGTTCTCCACGCTTCTTCGGCCAGGTGTACATTTCCTACACCGACGGCACAGAAGATGTGATTGTGAGCGACGAGAGCTGGAAAGCTTCGAAGAGCCCTATCGTGATGGACCTGGTATACGATGGCGAACATTACGATGCGCGACTGGAACAGCCCGGCTGGTGCACACCGGGATTTGATGATTCGACATGGGAAACGGTGGTTATCCGAAAGACCCCGGAGGGCCACATGAAAGCGCATATGTCGCCTACCGACAGGGTAATGGAAAAACTGAAACCTGTAAAGATCGAGTCGCTGGGAGACGGTAAATTCAAGGTTGATTTTGGCGAGGAGATATCAGGCTGGCTCCGCCTGCGGAATGTCGTCGGGGAGGCGGGACGTAAGATCGACATCAAGTATATATGCGAATCACCCATGGGCGCCAATTCCTACACGTTAAAGGGAGGCGGCCCGGAATCGTACGCGGCAAGGTTTACGTGGTTCGTCTTCAGGGAGGTGGAGATCTCCAATTGGCCCGGAGAACTGAAGCCGGAAAATCTCGTGGCCGAGGCGGTGTATTCCGATATACAAACCACGGGAAAATTCGAATGTTCCAATCCCCTGTTCAATAACATCAACAAGATCTGGTGGCGCAGCCAGACGGACAATATGCATGGCGGCATTGCCAGCGACTGCCCCCACCGCGAACGGTCTCCCTATACGGGCGACGGACAGGTTGCATGCGTCACCGTTATGCACAACTTTGATGCAAGAGCTTTCTATACGAAATGGATTCAGGATATCCTCGGAGCCCAGAACCCTGAGACAGGATACGTACCCAACGGAGCACCCTGGCAACCGGGTTGCGGGGGTGGCGTGGCCTGGGGCGCTGCCATGCAAATCATGCCGTGGGAATTCTATTTGCACTATGGCGATACGGATATGCTGAAGAACAACTTCGAAGGAATGGAAGGGTATATAAAATATATGCTTACCTGGACGAATGAAGATGGAATCATGTTCTCTCAGGCTCCCGGTCCGGCAAATCCAAACCGGTGGCTGAACCTGGGCGACTGGGCGCCGGCCAGCGAACTGCCCCCGGATGACATGGTACACACGTTCTATCTTTGGAGGTGCGCTGACCTTACGGCACAAACAGCAAAGGTTTTGGGAAAAGAAAAGGAGGCGAAATACTATGCACAATTGGCCGGGAGAACCAAGGGAGCTTTCCAAAGCAAGTACTATAACAAAGAGAGTGGAAGCTATGGTCCTTACGGCGGAAATATTTTCGCGCTGAGAATGGGCGTGCCCTCAGATCAGCATTCAAAGGTGGTTGCAGCGTTGAGATCCGATATCGTGAATAACAACGGACATCTTGACACCGGCATTTTCGGAACGCAGTTCTTCTTTGAAGTGCTGTCGGAAAACGGACTTCATGATCTGGCATTTGAAGCCATGAACAAAAAAACACAACCCAGCTACGGGTGGTGGATTGAACAAGGCGCCACCACGACCTGGGAGCATTGGAATGGAAGAGGTTCCCGCAATCATCCTATGTTCGGTGGCGGTATCGTGTGGTTCTACCGGGTTCTGGCGGGCATGAATACTGACCCGGCCCAACCGGGATATCGCAATATTATTTTCAACCCCCGGCCGGCGGGGGATGTTACGTCTGCGTCCTACTCCAATAAAACACCTTATGGTACCGCGGGAATCAAATGGGAAAAGACCGCTGAACAATTCAGAATAAATATTGAAGTTCCGGTGGGAAGTACCGCAACAGTTTATGTGCCTGCGTCAAAGCAAAGCGATGTGACGGAAGGAGGAAAAAAGGTGGATGATCCCGTACGGTTCGAGCGGATCGAAAATGGGTACGCGATCTATTCCGTAGGCTCGGGAAATTATTCGTTCGCCACCAACATCTTGCCGCCAAACTAAGCTTGGCTGACGATCGGAGGTTGTTGTAATTTGATGACGTATTTTCTCAATTTTCACCGCAGGAGGCGCAAAGACGCTGAGGGCGCAGCGAAAAGGAAATCATCGGCAGAGACATCCTTCAACATTTTGAATCGCCAAAGCAATCTTTGCGATCCTTTGCGTCTTAGCGTCTTAGCGGTAAAATTCAGCGCACTGGTCTTGATCTTACACCCGAATCAAAATCGTCGGCCAGAACCCCCGGCTAAGAGCAAACTAAGCTGAACTTTTCTGTCGTTGGCTGACGATCGGAGGTTGTTGTAATTTGATGACGTATTTTCTCAATTTTCATCGCAGGAGGCGCAAAGACGCTGAGGGCGCAGCGAAAAGGAAATCATCGGCAGAGACATCCTTCAACATTTTGAATCGCCAAAACAATCTTTGCGATCCTTTGCGTCTTAGCGCCTCAGCGGTAAAGTTCAACGCACGCATTTGGACGCTTTTACGTGAATCAGGATCGTCAGCCAGAACCACGGCTTAACCAATGGCCT
>DATBVZ010000590.1:0-4467 GCA_036515095.1 Cyclobacteriaceae bacterium
AAACCTATCAGGCTAATGCAGATAGCGCCGATCAGCATCAACGGTATCTGGCTTTTCGGTCCTATTTAGTGGATGACCCTGAATGGCACGATGGGTTTGTCCTATCGGCAACAGGTCCAAGATCCGGAAAATGAAGCGACCGGTAAATCGAAAAGACGGCTCTGTGCGAGCCGTCTTTTCGAAGTGTATGAAAAAATCCTACGCCAGTTCGATGACCGCGCCAGCTTCTTCCAGTTTCTTCTTGGCCTCTGCGGCAGCATCTTTACCAACACCGGTGAGCACCTTGGCACCAGCGGTTTCCGCCATGGTTTTGGCTTCGCCGAGGCCGAGGCTCGTCAATTGGCGAATGACCTTGATAACATCGATCTTCTTGGCGCCGGTCTCTTTAATAACCACATCGAACTCGGTCTTTTCTTCGACGGGTTCAGCGGCGGCAGATGCGCCAGGCATGGCAGCCATCGCGACCGGAGCGGCGGCGGAAACGCCCCACTTCTCTTCCAGCATCTTCACCAGTTCAGCCGCCTCGAGGACGGAAAGTACAGAAAGTTCTTCCACGATTTTTTCAAGCTTTTCAGCCATTGCGTAATACTCCTTACTTCATTTTAGAGATGGATTTTAGTTTTCAACATGTCATTGCGAGCCTTCGGGAAGCAATCTCCGCGTTCGTGAGGGGATTGCTGCACTCACCTGCATGCAGGTGTCTTTCGCAATAACGAACAGCACATTTACGCCGCCGCGGGTGCCTTCTCAGTGAAAGCCTTGATAACGGCAGCCAAACCGCGAGCCGGTTCGGCAATTGTGCGGACCAGTTTGCCAGCCGGGGCTTGCAAAACGCCCAGCAATTGCGCACGGACAACAGGCAACGGGGGCATTTCAGCCAATGCCTTGACCTGAGCCGCGTTAAGCAATTGTCCACTCATGAATCCGCCTTTTACTTTGACGAATTCACTGCCTTTTGTTGCGTCGCTCAGCGCTTTTGCGGTCGAAGCTGGATCGGTGAAAGCAAAAGATATTGCTGTACTCTTCACCAGGTAATCCTTGGGAAGTTCCAATCCGCTATTGGCAAACGCACGGCGCACCAGCGTATTTTTTACTATATGGAATTCGCCGCCCGATTCACGGATCTTGGCGCGGATGTTATCCAGGTCTTTCATCTTCACGCCGGTATATTCCACGAGAACCACGGCCTGGCTCCGCTTCAGCCAATCCGCATACTGTGTCAGCACTTCCTCTTTACGTTCTTTTGAAATTGCCAAAGGACACTCACCTCCTTTCAATAAAAAGTCTTTGCCACTTTACAGGCAAAGACTTTAGCAACACCTCTAGGAGATGATTTTGCTTTTCGTCTTCACCTGAGCAGGATATTAAGTGGCGCCTGGTGGTTGAGTAGAGCGGTGCTTTTCCGCTCGTATCGAAACTTGGCGCCACACCCGCCTTCACCGGCGAAGTGGCTTATCATGATCCTGGTGTTTTTCCAGGACAGGTTTACCGAGTAATTTTACTCGATTCCTTCCAAATCAAGGGCCTCACCTGGATTAACTCTGATCGCGGGGCCCATTGTTGTTGTCACCGTTACGCGCTTAACATACTCACCTTTCGCGCCGGATGGACGTGCTTTACGAATTGCGGTCATCAAAGTGGCAAAGTTTTCGTGGAGCTGATCAGCACTGAATGAGGCCTTGCCGATCGAGACATGGATATTGGCCGTCTTATCAAGACGGAACTCAACACGTCCGGCTTTCGCCTCTTTGATCGCGCGAGGCAGATCATTTGCACCGACAACGGTACCAGCCTTTGGGTTCGGCATGAGGCCACGAGGACCAAGCACACGGCCCAAACGGCCAACCTTGCCCATCGCATCCGGTGTGGCGATCGCGACATCAAAATCCAACATGCCGCCTTCGATCTTCTTTAAAGTCTCATCGTCATCAGCGACCAGATCCGCGCCAGCGGAACGAGCCGCTGCAGCGCCTTCACCTTGTGCGAAGACCAGCACACGTACGGTCTTGCCCAAGCCATTTGGCAGGACCACCACGTCGCGCACCTGTTGGTCAGCCTGACGCGGGTCAAGCGCGGTACGCATGTGCACTTCTACTGTGCCATCGAACTTGGTAATGTTGGTTTCCTTCGCGAGCGCAACCGCTTCACGCGAAGTGTATTCCTTATTCAAATCCACCTTGGCCAGAGCGGCCATGTATTTTTTTCCGTGTTTAGCCATTGTATCCTCCGTGGTGCAAGCAGGCTGCACGCTGCAGCCCTCCCACAAATTTATTCAGCTACAGTAATGCCCATCGAGCGGGCCGTGCCCTCAACCTGTTTCATCGCACCTTCCAGATCCACCGCGTTCAAATCCTTCATCTTCAGCTCCGCGATTTCCTTCACCTGCGCGCGCGTCACCTTACCGACCTTTTCCTTGTTCGGGACGCCGGAACCTTTCGGGACCTTTGCGGCTTTGCGCAAAAGCACAGCCGCTGGGGGGGTCTTCAATATAAAGGTGAACGAACCGTCGGTGTAAACAGTAATTTCTGCAGGGAGCACCTCGCCCTGACGATTGGATGTGCGGGCATTGTACTCCTTACAAAAAGCCATGATGTTGATACCATGACCAGCCAGCGCGGGACCGACCGGAGGGGCCGGGTTGGCTTTTCCAGCCTCCAGCTGGAGACGAACGATTGCCTTAAACTTCTTTGCCATGTTAACTCCTTTGTGGTTTTAGCGGACGATTTATGGGACGCCCTCCCACCGTATCAGGCTGATAACTGGAGTTCGCTTCACGCTTCGCGCAGGCCCCAGCCTGTTACCGTTTAAACTATGATTTTTCTACCTGCAAGAAATCCAATTCCACGGGCGTTTCGCGACCAAAGAAAGAAACCAGCACGCGGACCTTGGTACGCTCCATATCAATCTCAGAAACAACACCGCGAAAATCGTTGAACGGACCATCGATAATACGGACACGCTCTCCAACTTTGAACGTGACTTTGACAGTAGGTGCTTCAGCTTCCATGCGTTTGATGATCTGAGATACTTCCTCAGGACGCAGAGGGGTGGGCTGGTTGCCCATCCCGACAAAACCCGTCACGCCCGGCGTATTGCGAACCACATACCATGACTCTTCAGTCAATTGCATATTCACCAGTACATAACCGGGGAAGATGTGTCGCTCCACTGTCCGGCGTTTACCATCCTTGACTTCGATCTCTTCCTGGGTGGGAATAACAACATCAAAGATCTTATCCTTCATACCCATTGTTTCGATGCGCTGTTCAAGGTTATGGCGTACCTTATTCTCGTAACCGGAATAGCAGTGGATCACAAACCAGGCAGGTCCTTCGGTCACTTCGGGACGTGGTGACTCCTCCGAAGATGATGCCAGTTTACCGTCAGCAGGAACATCCTCTGCAGACTCCAGTTCATCCGCGAAATCGGAATCGTCCGAAGGGGCAGGGCTACCCTCTTCAATAGGAACGTCAATAGATTCGGATACACTTGCTGTCACAAGTGTATCCGAATCTGACAACGAAGATTCAACTGAGGAATCCTGAGATTCCTCAGTCGGTTCCGCCTCTTCCCGTTCGAACTGCTCTTTCGGTTCCTGCAAAGACATCAAGACCTCAAACTTTTTCTTACAGACCTAGCACTAGATTCAATAGCCCGCGAGCGCCTGCATCGGTCAAGCCAAGGATCACTCCCATCACGACCATAACCAGCAAAACAATGCCGGTCAACTGACGCACTTCCTGCCAGGTAGGCCAGGAAACTTTGCGGAGTTCGCCAGTCGTCTCACGGAAAAATGACTGGAGTACGTTCTGTTTCTTTTTTTTGCCCTTATCCTTTTCTGCCAAGGTCGATTACTCCTTCGTGGTTCTTACGGCTAAAACGCCGCCCTACATACAGCGGCGTTTTGCTCTTGTTACATACAGGCCAGGCAGGACTTGAACCCACAACCGCTCGTTTTGGAGACGAGTGCTCTACCAATTGAGCTACTGGCCTTCAATTCAGTGTCACGTATCCCGTGTTTTACTGTCACGATTTGACATTGGAACGCGTGACACTGGAATTACTTACTTCGTCTCGCGATGCAAAGTATGTTTCCTGCAACGCGGGCAAAACTTGCTGAACTCAAGACGATTCGGATCGTTGCGACGATTCTTCTCGGTGGTGTAATTCCGCTCTTTGCAATCATTGCATTGAAGCGTAATGACCGGTCGAACGTCTTTCTTCTTGGATGCCATTCTTACCTTACCAACTTTCTATTATTCGATAATTCTGGTAACGACGCCCGCGCCGACGGTAAGACCGCCTTCACGGATGGCGAACTTCGAGCCCTGCTCCAACGCCACCGGCACGATCAACTCCACCGTCAGGTTCACATTGTCTCCGGGCATCACCATCTCCACCCCTTCCGGAAGAGCGATGTTGCCCGTCACATCCATGGTGCGGATGTAGAACTGCGGGCGATACCCG
>DATBVZ010000591.1:0-5921 GCA_036515095.1 Cyclobacteriaceae bacterium
GACGACGGAGCTGCCTTCGGGCACGATACCAACAAGATAACCATAATTGACAGGGACAAGAACGCCGTGAGTTTTGAACTCAAAAACAAGAAAAAAGTTGCCGAAGACATTGCACATGCCATACTGGAAAAGATCCACAGCTAGGTTCGCGGGCATTGTGGTAGTGCTCTGCCTGACCTCAACCCTGATCCGGGCGCAGGAATTGAATTGCATCGTCAATATCAATGCCACCCAAATACCTACATCGGACCGCGGGATCTTCGATGACATGAAGGCGTCTGTTGAGCAGTTTATGAATGGACGTAAGTGGACCAACGATTCCTTCAAAAACCATGAAAAGATAAACTGCAGCCTGCTTATCACCATAACGAAGATGCCGGCCATCGGAAATTTCACTGCCTCTGTTCAGATCCAGTCGGCACGGCCCGTGTTCAACAGCAATTATTCCTCCCTGATCTTTAACTTTGCTGATCGCGACTGGGAATTTGAATACATCGAATCCCTGCCGCTCGAGTACAACGATAATTCATTCACCAGCAACCTTACTTCCATGCTGGCATTTTACGCCTACATTATCCTGGGCTTCGACTATGATACCTTTAGCGAACTCGGTGGCACGCCGCATTTTCAGAAAGCGTTGAATGTATTGAATAACGCGCAGCAATCCCTGCGGCCGGGTTGGCAGCAACTGGGCAGCAACCGGAACCGGTACTGGCTGATCGAAAATATCATTAACCCCCAGATGCAGGAACTTCGCAAGGCAATGTACACCTATCACCGGCTGGGCCTGGATACGTTCGACAAGGATCCCGACAACAGCCGCCGTATTATCCTGGGCGGACTAAAGGAAATACAGAAAATCAGGGAGATAAATCCCAACGCCGTACTTATTGTTGGTTTTCTTGATGCAAAGTCAAAAGAGGTGGCCAACATCTTCTCCGACGGCAACATCCAGATCCGCCGGGAAGCCTATGACGTGATCACAACCATTGACCCCACCAATAATTCCCTATACGGGAAAATCCTGGGAAACTGACCGCGGGGGGTATGTAGTATACACCCATAATCTCTTTTAATTCCTCCCGCTAACCTATATTTTTGACCGGACACCAGCCCCCCTCACTGTGAGCAAAAAACAGATCAGGATCACCGAAGCCGGAGAAATAAAAAGGAGAATGCACGAATTTTCCGGCCGTCAAATAAGCCTGGTGCTGACCGATAACACGGTGATCTTCGGGGCGTTGACAAAAATTGAAACAGACTGCGTGATCATTACCAACATGAGACAGCGTGAAATGCCAATACGCCTGGTGCGGATCGCGGAGATTTATACTGACATAGATGCTTGATGCTGAAGCGGCTGACCATAAAAAACTATGCATTGATCAAGGCCCTGGAAATGGAGCCCTCGGGAGACCTTAATGTGATCACGGGTGAAACCGGCGCCGGGAAGTCAATAATGCTGGGCGCCATAGGATTACTCACAGGCAACCGGGCCGACACCAAAGTGTTGTGGGACACGAACCAAAAGTGCATCATCGAAGGCACCTTTGACATCAAAATGCATAGCCTTAGGGATGTGTTCAGCAACTGTGACCTGGACTATGACGATCTCACGGTCATCCGCAGGGAGATCAGTACGGCCGGTAAATCAAGGGCATTCATCAACGATTCGCCCGTAACCCTGGAGGTCATGCGGCACATTGGCGGCCTGCTGTTGGATATCCATTCTCAACACGAAAACCTGCTTCCAGGCCAGCAGGCCTTCCAACTGCGACTCATTGACACTTACGCCGGGAACGCCGCGCTCAAAAAACAGTACGCCGAAAGCTGGTCTGCTTACCGGGACGCCAACCAATATTATGAAGTGCTCTCCGGCCAGGCAGACCAGCTCCGAAAGGATGAAGACTACATCAGGTTTCAATTGGAAGAGCTTCTTAAGGCCGGCCTGGTGGAAAAGGAGCAGCAATCGCTCGAGGCGGAGTTGAAGGTCATGGATCACGCTGAAGAGATCAAAGGAAAAATACAGCAAGCCCTTGAGCTGTTGACGCGTTCGGAATTCGCGACGCGATTAACCCTTGCCTCAGCCAGGAACCAACTGCTCAACATCACCGGATACAGCGAGCAGTATGAGATCCTTCACCAGCGACTTGACAGTCTGCGAATCGAGCTTGACGATATCGCCGACGAACTTGAAGACACAGAACAACAAATAGAGTTTGACCCTACGCGCGCAAACGATGTCAGAGAAAGACTGGATACCATTTACCGCTTGCAAAAAAAACACCAGGTTGATGACATGAAGGGACTGCTGCTGATTCAGGATCAGCTCCGGGAGAAGGCGGACAGGGCTTCAAACCTTGATGAAGCGCTGGCCGGGGCAAAAAAACGGCTTGATGCTGCAATGACGCTTGTGCATGAAGCGGCCGGCTTGTTGTCCGCATCCAGGAAGAAGGCCTTTGCACCGCTGGTCGGGGAACTGACCGGTCTTTTACAGGAACTGGGAATCCCTGAAGCGCAGCTCAGCATCAGGCACCAGGCGGTTACGCCGGGTGAATCGGGAACCGATCATGTCGATATTCATTTCAGCGCCAACAAAGGAATTTCACCCGGACCGCTTGCGCAGGTTGCGTCCGGTGGTGAGTTTGCGAGACTGATGCTTTGTATCAAGTATGTACTGGCAAGCCAAACGTCCATACCCACACTCATACTGGACGAAATCGACAGCGGTGTCTCGGGCGAAATTGCTGTCAAGCTTGGAGCACTAATGAAGAAAATGGCCGGTTCACACCAGCTGATCGCCATAACTCATCTTCCCCAGATTGCGGCCCGTGGCGCTGCCCATTATCACGTATTCAAAGACAATTCGGCTGACAAAACGGTAAGCAACATCAGGCTGCTTAACAAAAATGAACGTATCCACGAGATCGCCCAGATGATCGGCGGAGCCCGGCCGTCTGCAACAACCCTGGCCGGTGCGAGGGAGTTGGTGGAGGGAAGGCATGAGCAGTAGGCAGCAGCAGTAGGCAGTAGGCAAGGTGCCGCCTCGTCCTTATCATGAAGCCAAATGGTGTGGAGTTGCCGCAAAGATTGCGCTGTACCCTATTCAACCATTCAATCCTTCAATCCTTTCTCCGGGCTCTATTTAAAGTTCAGTTGTTGCCTGAAGTTCCATTTTGTGAAATAACGCCGTCGGGCTACGGCGGGCAAGGCAGGAGCAGTAGGCAGTAGGCAAAGTGCCCGCCTCGTTGGTATTATGAAGCCAAATGGTATGGAGCCGCCGCAAAGTTTGCTCAGTACCCTATTCAACCATTCAATTCTTCAATCTTACCCTCAGAGTGTGATGTTTACTCGAAACCCTATTCACTCATTCACTCATTCACTCATTGTCTCATTCACTCATTGTCTCCGGCCTTCCCCAACTCCCACTTGTCATCGTACTTCAACTCCCCTTCCTCTACCATTTCGCGGACAACGTCAATAAAAAGTTCGTGATCGGACGGATTGATGCGGGCTTCCAGTTCATCGACGTTCATGGGTCGCTGATCGAGGATGAGTACGATTTCCTGGCGCAGTGTTTCTGCTTCCCTGAGGTTGTCGCGTTTGCGCCGGGCAACACAGACGTCGCATTTTTTGCATTCAACGGCAGCGCTTTCACCAAAATACTGCTGGATGAGCATCATCCGGCAGGTATGATTCGATGTTGCGAACGCTGTCATCGCCTCCGCTTTGGTGCGCGCGATATCCCTTCTGCTTTCCAGGCGCTCCAGGTCAAGCGGAAGCCGCTCCGCATCCTGCCGGGGTAGAACAAAGGTAAGCTGTGGCTGGTCGTTCGCCGGACGATAATTGATAACCTGCATCTCGTCGAGGTGCCTGAGGGCTTTGATGATCTCTTCCGTAGCAGCTTTCTGGGCGCGGGCAAGATACGATTCCGAAATGCGGACATAACTCGAAAAGAGTTCTCCCCCGTATAACCTGAGGATCATTTTTATCAGGGGATCGTAATGTAAGTTGGCCACCTGGAATTCATATAACCTCACGGCGTCCAGCGGAATGTGAACCTGTGACGGACTGTAGAAACTTTCGCTGAACAGAATAAGCCCTTCTTCCTCCAGTTTTTTCACGGCGTTGTAAACTTCCTGTACCTTAAAATCAAAACGGGCTGCAAACCCGTAAATATCAAAATCAAAGCTCTCGCCTTCCCCGCTTCCGGTTGCCAGTTGATAATGATTTGCCAGGGCCTGGTAGACCCGCTTGAGGTACGCAACAGAGGGATGAGAACGCTCCGTCTTTACTTTCAACGCGTCGATATCCGCGGCGTGGTATATTATGGCAGCATAAGAACGAATGCCATCACGCCCTGCCCTGCCCGCTTCCTGGTAATAGGATTCGAGATTTTCGGGCAGATCAAGGTGAATGACCAGCCGGACATCCGGCTTGTCAATGCCCATGCCGAATGCATTGGTGGCAGCAATGACCCTGACTTGATTGCCAATCCAGGCGGACTGAGCCCTGGTGCGTTCATCAATGGTTAATCCGGCGTGATAAGAAGTCGCGGGGATGCCGTTCTTGTTCAGAAAGGCCGCAGTTTCCTGCGTAGCTTTCCGGGAACGGAGGTAAACAATGGCCGACCCGTTTACCTTCTTTAAAACATCCGTTAGTTTTCTTTCTTTGTCCTCTGCATTGCGGACAACGATGGAAAGGTTGTCACGCGCAAACGTCTGGCGGAATACCCCAAATGGCTGCCTGAATTTCAGTTTCTCAACGATATCATCCTGAACATCCGGGGTAGCAGTCGCCGTGAGCGCAATTACCGTAGCCTGTGGAACCAGATCGCGCAGCGATGCGATCATCAAATAGGGAGGCCGGAAATCGTACCCCCATTGCGAAATGCAATGCGCCTCATCTACGGCAATCAGCGTAACATTCATTTGTGTTACGCGCGCCCGGAACATCTCCGTTTGCAGGCGTTCGGGCGATACATACAAAAACCTGACGTGTCCATACAGGCAGTTGTTCAGGTAAAGGTCAATTTCCCTGCGGCTCATCCCCGAATGGATGGCAACGGCCTGGATCCCCCGTTTCTTCAATTGTCCTACCTGATCGTTCATCAGCGCAATCAGGGGTGTAATCACGACGCAAAGGCCGTTCGAAAGCAATGCCGGCACCTGGAAACAAACCGACTTGCCGCCCCCTGTGGGCAGAAGGGCAAGGGTGTCCTTCCCCGCAAGGACGGACTGGATAATTTCCTCCTGCATGGGCCTGAACTGACCATGCCTCCAGTACCGCTGCAATATCGACAGGGGTGTTTCCATCAGATCGAATATAAGGGAATCTGCCGGCAGCAAATAATGCCTGCCGGAATGATGGAACTGGAGAAGCGCCTGCGTACAGCGGATGACTATTCATCGTTGCTTTACCTCCGAAGCCCGCCACCTTTGATCATGCAACCGGGAGTGCTGCCGCAACTTCCTTGATAATAAATCCGGGCAAGCGTGGCCGGGAATTCTTCAACCCTTCAACCCTTTACTTTACTCCAGTCCATTTTTTCCTTGTTCAGAAAAGCCGCTATTCCCCTGCGGAAGTCCGTTGAGCCTCTTGCTTTCGCATTGGCTTCCGCGGCCATGGACAGGGCTTCTTCCGGTATGAGCGACTGAGCCTGCACGATCAGTTGCTTTGTCGTCTTCATTGCCTGATAGGAATTCGCGCGTATCATTGCCTCTGCAAAACCCTGAACATCTTTCGCTAACATTTTCTTTTCGCATACGCAATTGATCAGTCCGATCGTGTAGGCTTCCTTCGCGTCAATGAGTGTACCGGTCAAAAGCAGCTGGCGTGCCCTCCCCTCGCCTATTCGCCGGAGCAGGAATGACATTACCAGAGCTGGTACAAAGCCGATCTTCACTTCTGTATATCCGAAC
>DATBVZ010000592.1:0-4710 GCA_036515095.1 Cyclobacteriaceae bacterium
ACCACAATGTGCCTCAACTCACCCTTTTTGGGAAGTGTAAAGGCCGCGAGCGTTGCCATTAACATAACGCCGGCCAGCAGGAAATAAAGTTTATTCTTCATACATTAAGACTTGAGGTTCAATGAAACGCAATCTACAAAACTCTACGTCCATTTTATTACCTTTTTATATGAAAGCATTAACGCACGTGCTTCTTGTTGCAGCCGTTCTTTCCGCCGGCAGCATTTTTTCACAGGCGCAAAGCAAAGTGTCTGCGGAAGCGTATGTCTGCTTGCCGTGTGGTCTGAATTGCGATGAGAGGGTCTATGATAAGCCCGGGTTATGTCCTTATTGCGGGATGGATCGCGTGAAGAAATCCACCGTGATGTTCGGTAGTATTGAACCGGATCAGCTATGTGATTATATCTCCAAAAATCCGAATGTCGTGTTGCTGGATGTTCGTACCCGCACAGAGTTTGAAGAACGATCCGTTCCAAACTATGGCACCCTAAAGAATGCCGTTAACATTCCCATACAGGAATTGGATTCACGGCTCGCTGAACTTGATGCGTATAGGAATATAGAGGTCATCGTTTATTGCTCGCACGGCCAGCGCAGCTCACAGGCCAGCTATCTGTTATCGCAAAACGGGTTTGGTAATGTCAGGAACATGACCGGGGGACTGCGGGTGCTGAAGGATGATGGTTGTAAGAAGTAGCCCGGCGGATTTGCCACATAGGCACATAGTTACATAGTAAATCACATAGAAGCAAGCCCCCAAACTTTCTATGTGTGTTTTATGTGGCCTATGTCCTAAGTGGTTCACGAATTGGAGGGACGGATCTGCCACTATGGGGTATAAAATTTTCATTTTTTGTGAAGGGTGATCCAATAAAATCCCTGCCTGTATTGATTCAGGTGTCGCAATGTGCTATCGCTCGGGTGCTTGATCTCAATGAAACTGCACAATAACGGAGTAAAGGGACCAGACATAGGAAAATTTGTGACACCGCAAATTCATTGCTGATATTATTCCTGAATTTGCATATTTTGCATGCATGGATTTTTCACCTGTCATTTTTTGGGATGTTGATATGGCCAGGATTGACTGGCATAAGAGCAGTCGGTTTGTTATTGGTCGTGTAACGCAGTATGGCACGGCGGATGATTGGCGAAAGTTGAAAGCCTTCTATGGCCTGGATGCGATAAAACAGGAAATGCTGAAAGAGCGTGATCTTGACGATCGTACGCTCAGCTTTTTAAGCTGCGTGTTGGATTTACCAAAGGAAAAGTTCAGATGCTATATCGAAAAACAGTCGCACCCGAAACTTTCCGACTTCTAGAGACAATTAGCTCTATTGCTGACCTTTCTGAGTTTTCATTGACAGGTGGCACTGCCTTGGCATTACAAATGGGGCATCGGATATCTGTAGATCTCGATTTTTTTGGCAACAAAGAGTTTTCTCCCGATGAGATTGTCGATTTGCTGCAAGATCTCAAGCCATTGACAATGATTTCGCAACGCAAGAACATTCTTATCCTGAATGTCCAAAATGTAAAGGTTGATTTTGTCAACTACCGCTATCCATTAATTGCTGATTTGATACGAGAAGGCAGTATTCGACTACATGCCCCGGAAGATATCGCTGCAATGAAGCTGGCAGCCATTGCTGGGCGGGGTCGCAAACGCGATTTTTACGATATCCATTTTCTCTTTTCCTTATTTACCTTACGGCAAATGATGGATTATTACAATAGAAAATTCGAGGATGGATCGGAAATGATGGTAGCCAGGAGTTTGACTTTTTTTGAGGATGCGGATCTGGATGAAATGCCGAATCTGGTTGGGGAACTTGTGCCGTGGCCAAATGTTAGACATAGAATATTGCAGGAGGTAAGAAGCCTGTATTTAAATTGGTCAGAGGTCGTCCGCGCCTTACGGTCCAAGTCATAATGTGCCCACTTAACACCTGCAACTTACCTCTCAGCCCTGAACTTCTCAAAATTCACGTTGGCAATCAGCACCAACATAATAGCCAGCAGGAGTAACGGAAACGCTAATCCGATCCGAAGGCCGTAACCGTCCGCCAGGTAGCCGATCACAGGAGGGCCAACAAAAAAACCGGCATACCCGATGGTCGTTGCCATGGCGATTCCGATACTCGGCGAAACACCCGGCGCGTTGCCGGCGGTGGTATAAATGATCGGCACAATGGTAGCTAACCCAAGGCCAGCCAGGAAGAATCCTAAAAACGTTGACCCAACAGAAACGAATCCCAAGGCAATAGCGAGGCCTGTGATCGCAAGAAGTCCGTCAGCCAGCAGCAACTTCTTCTTCCCGAAACGCATGGTAAAATAGTCGCCGGTGAACCTGCCTGTTGTCATGCCTGCTCCAAAGGCGCCGAAGGCCAGGGCGCTGAAAGATTCGCTTGCCCCGATCACGCGGTTCATGAAAATGGCGGACCAGTCGGCTACCGATCCTTCGGACAACATGCCGCAAAATGCAATTAGTCCCAGAGGCACGATCATCCGCTTGGGTAGGACGAATGTCCTTTCATTGCCGGTCTTTGTAAATCGTTCTTTAATGAGAAAGCGCGATGCCCACATCAGGGCGGCGAGGCTGATGACGCCGATGGTTATGAAATGAACGGACAGGTCGGTTTGCGACTTCGAAAAGAGCGCGCCTGTACCTGCACCCGTAGCCATACCCACGCTCCAGAGTCCGTGGAAAGACGACATGATGGGTTTTTTCCACAGCCGTTCGACCAGTACGGCCTGTTCGTTCATGGTGACGTCCATGCCCCCGTTAGACAGGCCAATAATGAAAAAGACAACACTTTCCAGGCCCAGGTTTGGCGGAAAGGCGATCATGGAGATGGCGAAGCAAAGGACTATTGCAAACACTTTTGTAATGAACGCGCTGCCAAAGTTCAGCGCAAGCCAGCCCGTGAACGGCATCCCGATGACTGCGCCGATGGCCAGGATAAACAAGAGGTTACCCAGCGAGCCATGGGAAATGTTCAACAACTCCTGAAGCTCCGGCAAACGTGAAGCCCAGTTGGCATATAAGAATCCGTTGAAAAAGAAAAATGCTGAAACAGTGATGCGCTGGATTTTCAAAGTCGTGCTCCGTTCGGATAGGGGGGCAATATAAGTGTTTACGTGTTTACGTGTTTATGTGTTTATGTGTTTATGTGTTTATGTTGGCCCGCATTCACTTGATGGGCCGCGCCATCATTGGAACTTTCACGTACTCTCTCTCCTAAAGAATTGTCATCCGGTGCCCGACGAAGGAGGGAGAACCTGCCTGCCATCGCGCAGGCCTTCAGCAGGGCAGGCAGGGGACCCCCATGAAGTTCGCACAATCGAAGTGGTATGCACGATCCATCCTTCAATCGTGAAGGAGACGTCCTTCCCAAACGCTGGGGTGAAGGGATCTTAGCCCGAACGTCATCCCTTCATCCTTCGTTGAAGTTCTGCAATCAGGCGCTCATAATTTGCTTCATACCGGACAGCAAGGTCGTTTTCACCATTCTCAAAAAGCGTTCGCTGAACGGTGCCAAGCAAGAATAAATTCTTCCGCAATTCGAAGCCCAGATCGTCTTTCGCCAGAAGATAATCCGCCACTTCCGTGGATCGCTCGCAGATCACCTGCGCCACGCCAATAGCTTTTTTCATCTGGCCCACTTTAAAGAGGAGGCTTACGGTATCGGGAGCTGACGGATCGTAGGGAATCGCTTCGTCAGGCATCCTGTCCAAGGAAAATAACAATACCTCCTCAGCCTTCCGGGCCTCACCTTCATCGAGCAGTGCCTGTGCGACGCTATTCAGGTTGCTCCGGTGGGTCATGACCTGGATCTTATAGTCGTCGTTATAATAGACATTCGGATCGTCAAGTCCCCGGTAGCGAAATTGATTCAACATGAGATCATAGCTCCTGGCTGTATGCACCAGATTGCTTTCCGGATCCGGATTTTTAACGGGAAGCACGCGGTAGGCATTGCCTTCCTGAACGATGTAAGGACGAAGATCAAGACCGAGCTGGGATAACGACGTGTTGTTGAGATATATGGGACGTTGCCAGTTGCTGGTCACCAGCAGGTCCAGAAATACGAGGTCGCGTTTTTCCAGGTGATCGTCAAGCAATCGTAGCTCCATTTTGTCGACGACCAGATCCTTGAATTCTTCAGGAATAATTCCTCCGGACAGCACAGCCTTTTTGTCTACTGATATTGTTATGGTTTTGCTGGGAACGATATTGACATTACCTCGTTTTAACAGTGGGTTGTCATCCGCGATGAGTCTCAGAAATTCTTCCGCATCCATACTTTCTATTTTTGCATTTACAAACGGGAGATAATCATTGGGACCGCCCTGACGGTACTTGTCCTGCGGAAGGGTGTAAGAGAGCGAATCTGATTCATACACCTTGCGCGTCGTCTGATCGATATACCAATCCCCATTGAGATAGCCTAATACCAAAGCGCGCACATCGGTGCGATGGCCCTCCGCATCCTGGGCATACCAGAGTGGAAAGGAGTCGTTGTCTCCTCCTGTGAATAGTACTGCCTTAGGTTCGCATGAGGTCAGCATATTGGAAGCTGAATCAACAGAAAAGAAACGGTCGGACCTGTTGTGGTCATCCCAGCCGCAGGAGGCCATCAGGATGGGAGCGGCAAGTCCTGCTAACACCGCGGCCAAGGTTGCTCCTCTACGGTTCTTTATGATTCT
>DATBVZ010000593.1:0-2469 GCA_036515095.1 Cyclobacteriaceae bacterium
ATGGCGGCAGGCATAACAAATCCATCGTTATAGTCGGTATGCTCGCCAATCAGATTGATCCGTCCTGGCGCACGAAACAAGACGGGCACTAATCCAAAACGTTCGCGAAATTGTTCCCTGACTGAAGTGTAGGATAGATTCATTCAATGGCTTTAATGCCGGGCGTGAATTTCATTACAATTTAAGTTCCTGCAAAGCCTTTAAGCACATTTGAACATGCTGTTTAGGCCACATTGACTTCCCTGACTTCCCTGACTCCCCGGCACGGATTGTCGTCCATCGGTACCGGGCTCCATAAATCGGTTCATGCCATTCGGGTCCATTCCGGATCCCAGGCCCATCGCCAGCAGCCCTCAATTAATAATTGTTATTTATACACGTATTCTGAAAATTCGGTAACTTTGAACATATTCGTCACCTGTTATTCATGAACAGCGACAAGCTTTACCTTTGAGATCAACAGTTGCCAACCACCTAACGTAAACTATACCCTATGCTACTCGGACCCATAGACTGGATTATTGTACTCCTGTATTTCGTCATCGTTGCCGGCATTTCGTACTGGGCAATGAGCAAAAAGAAAAACTCAGCGGAGGACTATTTTCTCGCAGGCCGCCACCTTGGCTGGTTTATCATTGGGGCTTCGATCTTTGCCTCGAATATCGGATCCGAGCACCTGGTCGGGCTCGCCGGATCCGGCGCCACGGATGGTGTTGCGCTCGCGCACTACGAACTGCATGCGTGGTGTCTGCTTGTATTGGGCTGGGTAATGGTTCCCTTCTACATGCGATCGAAGGTGTATACCATGCCCGAATTCCTTGAACGACGTTTCTCCGTGCAAGCCAGAACGTTCCTGTCCATCATCTCACTTGTCGCCTATGTGCTTACGAAGATTGCCGTTGGCATTTTTGCGGGCGGAGTAGTGTTCAGCGTCTTGCTTCCCGATGTCCATTTTCTGGGCCTGGATAGCTTCTGGTTTGGTTCGATCCTCGTGATCGTGCTGACAGGCGTCTATACCATCATTGGCGGTTTCCGTGCGGTGGCGTATACCGAAGCGCTCCAGACAATAATCCTCGTGCTCGGTTCACTAATGGTCACAATATACGGTCTTGATGCCCTGGGCGGATGGGCGAAGTTGAGGGAAATATGCGGACCTGAAATGTTCAACCTCTGGAAACCCCTGGTGCCTGCAGGGGTTGAAGGGACCTGGGCACCGGTGCGCGAATCCGGCCGGATGGCCTGGTATTTCAACGACAACTATCCCTGGCTTGGTATGCTCTTCTGCGCTCCGATAATCGGCTTGTGGTACTGGTGTACCGACCAGTATATAGTCCAGCGAACACTGGGTGCCCGGGATGAAACTCAGGCGCGCCGTGGATCGATCTGGGCGGCGTTTCTGAAACTCTTCCCGGTATTTATCTTCATCATACCGGGCATGATCTGCTATGCCCTGGCAAAGAGCGGTCAGGTTGAAGTATTGCAACAGACGTTGTTTGACAGCAGTGGACAACTTATCCGAGACAACGCCCAGCAGGCCTTCCCCATGATGGTGGTCCACATCTTACCACTCGGTGTGCGCGGTATTGTGGTGGCCGGACTGCTGGCCGCATTAATGAGTTCGCTGGCCGGGGTATTCAACGCATCCTCCACGCTGTTCACCATGGACTTCTACTCCCGCCTTCGGCCAAATGCCTCGCAAGGACAACTGGTATGGATCGGCCGGGTTGCCACTTCTGTCATGGTGATCATCGGGTTGCTGTGGATCCCGGTAATTCAGGGAGGCAAGGGACTTTACGATTACCTGCAGGGTGTGCAGGCGTACCTCGCTCCGCCAATCTTTGTGGTCTTCTTCTTTGGCATCTTTATGAGGCGGCTCAACAGCAAAGGCTGCCTTGCCTCTCTGCTGGTGGGATTCTTCATGGGACTTTTCAGACTTGCCGTAGACACACCGGTGAAGTTGCTGGAAAACTTCTCGTATGACAAGGGGTCCTTCCTCTGGATCATAAACAATATCTTCTTTCAATACTATAGCCTTTTAATCACGCTTGTCTGTATCGCCGTATTTATTGGCGTAAGCTACTCATCGGCCGCGCCATCCTACGAAAAGATTTCAGGCCTTACGTTCTCCACCTTGACCGAGGATGACCGCAGGAAGACCAGGGCAAGTTGGGAAGCAAAAGATGTCGTTTCATCAGTTGCTCTCCTGTTGCTGATACTCATTGCTTATTTGTATTTCACAGGGTAATCGCATTGCAGAAGCCAATGACTCCGTGAAACACAGGCAGGTGGCTGACGCAGTGGCCTGGCGTTCATTTGTCCAGGGGTGCCAAGGATGCGGAAAATCAAACAAAAGTTGACTATCATGGGATTGGAGCGCTATCAAAAATCAGATCGTTTTCTGGTTGCAGCTGACTGCATAATATTTGGATTTGACGGGAAAGAGATGAAGGTGCTCCTCATCAAAAGAAG
>DATBVZ010000594.1:0-6665 GCA_036515095.1 Cyclobacteriaceae bacterium
ATTACAAAAAAATCGGGGGCAGAATCAGGTTACTCAGGGTCACTCCCGAGTCCCCCCTGTACCGCAGCAATCAACCGAAGGGATACGTCTCGCCGTATATTCCCAGATAGCGCGGGTCCTATCAGGATGTTTTGGCAATAAAAAGTATATTTGCGCCTGATCATAAAACTCAACTAATGACAGCGGAACAACTGAAGGATTTAAAGGCTCGCGTTGCTGCCTTAAGGAGGTATCTTTGACTACGATCGTAAGATTGTAGAGGTACGCGACGAAGAACTCATCACACAACAGTCCGATTTTTGGTCGAATCCCCGGCAGGCAGAGTCCATATTGAAGGAACTCCGCGCGAAACGGATATGGACAGAGGCATTCGAAACGGTAAACAAGGCCGTCGAGGATCTCGAGGTCCTGTATGAATTCCATGAAGCAGGCGAAGCAGAGGAAGAGGAACTTGACCGCGAATTCAAGAAAGCATTGCTGGTCGTTGAAGAGCTGGAGTTCAAAAAGATGCTCAGCCAGGAGGAAGACCAGCTTAGCGCAGTGGTTGAAATCAATCCGGGTGCCGGCGGTACGGAAAGTCAGGACTGGGCCGACATGCTCAACCGGATGTACATCATGTGGGGCGAGAAGAACGGTTATAAGGTTTCGCAGATCGATTACCAGGCGGGTGAAGTTGCAGGCATCAAATCCGCGACACTGGAGATCGATGGCCCTTTCGCCTATGGAAAACTTAAATCCGAAATTGGCGTTCACCGCCTGGTTCGCATTTCACCGTTTGACTCCAACCAACGGAGGCATACCTCCTTCGCGTCCGTCTTTGTTTATCCCAAGGTGGATGACAGTATTGAAATCGAAATTAGTCCTGCGGACGTTGAGATCCAGACCTCCCGTTCGGGCGGCGCAGGAGGCCAGAACGTTAACAAGGTTGAAACAAAGGTGCAACTGACGCATAAACCTACCGGGATTGTGATCGTTTGTCAGGTTGAACGTTCTCAGCATGCAAACCGGGAAAGGGCGATGCAAATGCTCAAATCGAAGTTGTATCAGCTGGAACTGGAAAAGCGACACGCCGAGCGCGATAAGATTGAAGCGGGGAAAATGAGGATCGATTTTGGTTCGCAGATCAGAAATTACGTATTGCACCCTTATAAACTGGTAAAGGATGCCCGCACCGGCGTGGAGCGCACCGATGCCCAGAATGTACTTGACGGCGACCTGGACGATTTTATTAAAGCCTACCTGCTGGGGGCCCAGGAAAAGCAGCAGCAGGTATGAACGGCTACGCGCCTGCGAGGAAAATATATACTACCCAATTCTGGCTCATCTGCGCAAGCTCCTTTTTTTTCTTTGCGAGCTTCAATATGATCATTCCCGAGCTACCGCAGTACCTCACTGCGTTGGGTGGAAGTGAGTTCAAAGGGCTGATCATTTCCCTGTTCGCCGCCACCGCTCTTATCGCCAGGCCATTCAGCGGGAAAATGGCGGACAAGTTTGGTAGGGTTCCGGTTATGATGACAGGATCGGTGGTCTGCCTGATCATGGGTTTACTCTATCCGTTGTTTACCTCAGTCTGGGGCTTTCTTTTACTCCGGTTTGTACATGGGTTTTCGACCGGGTTCACGCCAACCGGCCAGGCGGCATACCTGTCCGACGTTATTCCCGCCCGGCGGCGGGGCGAGGCGATGGGATTGCTTGGAACCGCCGGCACCATCGGGATGGCAGCGGGGCCGGCGGTAGGCGGACTGCTGGCAAATCATTATGCTATTGATTTCTTATTCTATTGTTCATCGTTTACGGCGCTGGCCTCGTTGGTGGTGCTTGCGGGCGTGAAGGAAACTTTGCCTGTCAGGAACAAGTTTACGGCATCGTTGCTTCATATTGAGGCCAGGGATCTCTTTGAACGAAGGGTACTTGTTCCCTGTATCGTGATGGCACTCTCGGTATATGCTTATGGGACAATGTTGACACTGATCCCCGATTTCGGAGATCACGTCGGTATCAGGAACAAGGGATTGCTCTTCACGTATTTCACAATGGCTTCGCTCACAGTTCGGTTGCTGGCCGGCAGGGCATCCGATCGCTATGGCAGGAGAAGGGTACTGATACTATCACTCGGTCTGCTGCTGATTTCAATGATCATAATCAGCCAGGGCAGGACACCCCTGGATCTTATTACGGGCATTAGCTTGTACGGACTTGCGCATGGCATGACATCACCTACCCTCCTGGCATGGGCAACCGACCTGAGCGACCCGCAACACAAAGGCAGGGGACTGGCCAGCCTCTACATGTTCATGGAGCTGGGAATCGGAGTCGGTGCTTTCTCATCGGGAATAATCTTCAACTATACCCATTCTGACTTTTCAATGCCCTTCATGGCCTGCATTCTCCTGAGCGGCCTCGCGTTTCTTGTCCTCCTCGGAGGGAGAATGAGTTCCCGCCCGGGATACGAGTAAACTACACGCTCTGGTTGCACGTACATTCCCGGTCTGCGTTGCCTACTGCCCATTGCCTATCGGTTTCAATACTGGTACCACAGCACATCCTGTTCTTCCTTGAGGTAGCTGTTTATCCCGTCCAGTTTTTTTTCCGTGCCGGAGCAATCATATACAATGACAAAGGAGTCAACTTCCTTCATGTCGCGCTTCACCCGAAATTCTATTTTGCGTTGCTTCAACTCCTTCTCAAATCTGCCTATGAAATCAAAATAATTTTTAGTGCTGATTGTATAAGACCGCACCTGATGCAATCGTTCAATGACCAATTGAATTCTATCCAACACCGCCAAAATAATGATTACGGCAACCGAGCCTGTCAATGCCATGAAATACTGTCCGGCGCCGATGGCCATTCCCAAAGCGGCGGATATCCAGATCGTGGAGGCGGTAGTCAGTCCTTTTACAGTCAGACCATCCTTAAAAATTACTCCCGCGCCAAGAAATCCAACCCCTGTTACAATAGAGGAGGCTACCCTGTCTTTGGAATTCTCTTCCAGAACCAACGATACCAACGTAAGTATCGTGGATCCGAGGCAGATCATGATCATCGTGCGCAGTCCCGCGGCTTTGGAACTGTATTCTCTTTCAAAGCCTATCGCACCGCCAATGAGCACCGATACCAGGATGCGTACGCCAAATTCATAATTCACCTCTATTTCCATAGCCTGTCCTTTAAATTCCCTTATCCGGATCTGGAGTCCGCAAGGAAATTAACAAGAATAGCCATGGAACAAAAATGGCGATCTGAATTAAGCCGGTTAAAATGCCGGGTTGTGCAGCCGCTGCAGTTGATTTTCTCAGCGTTACATCTGCCTGACTTTTCCGCTGCCGGAAGAATGGCTGTTCACTTTGCTGGGGTTACCGCGGTAGGAAACCCCGCCGCTGCCGGTAATGTGGGCATCCAGTTCGTCACTGACACCTATCTCCACGTTGCCGGACCCTGTAATGCGAACTTCGCAGGTTTTGGTTTGGAAGTTGGCGCCGCGCAACACACCTGAACCACTGATGGAAGTCTCCATTTTATTGGACGACCCACTTACTTCAATCCTTCCCGATCCGGTGATATCGAATGAAGCTTCATTGGTTGTACCCAGCACGAGCCTCATATTGCCTGAGCCGCTCACATCACCGTCGATATCGCTGCAGCTTCCCCTTACCAGCATATCGCCGGAACCGGAGACGTCAGCCTCCATTTCACCGCGGGCTTCAATCTCAATTTCCATTTTCCCGGAACCGCTGACGTTAAGGTCGATCTCGGCGGAGCGGAATGTGCCTTCGCCGATCATACGGCCTGATCCGCTCACAGAGAGACCCTCGATGTTGGTCATGGTTACGTAGGCGGTAATTTTGTCATCGCCCCAGTTCCAAAACTTCCACCGATCCTCCGATTTGATGGTAAGGCGACCACCGCTGACTTCCGTTTCAATTTTTTCAAGGAATTCCGGATCTCCCTCAAGCACAACACTTTGCGTTGCGCCCTGCTTGAGGTGCAAGGTGCCAGGCACTCCGAAATTCAACTGCGAGAATGCACCCACATTTCGGGTTTCCTTTTTTTGGGCTATTGCACCGGTGGAGGTGAACAAGGCAGCCGCGACCGCTATCGTCAATAGTTTTTTCATGGATTTGAATATTATATTCCTCTGATAAGACAATTCCTTTAAAGACAGTCGAAATGGCTAACAGGTTGCACAGTAAGCCCCGGATTCCGTTCTTTAAGACGTAAAATAATAATTCCGCGTTACAGGATGACCCATTCTTACCGGACCATTGAATTACCCGTGCAAGGCGTGTACAAGGAAAAGGGCAGCCGGTTCCTTGCATTTGGCTATCCTGTGGCCGATGAAGCCGCGATCAGGGCATGCATGGAGAAACTTAAAAAAGAATACCACGATGCCAGGCATTATTGCTTTGCCTGGGTGCTGGGACCCGAAGGAACCCGGTTCCGTGCCTTCGACGACGGTGAACCGGGCCATTCTGCTGGTGATCCCATCCTCGGCGCATTGAGGCATCACGATCTTACGGATGTATTGCTGGTGGTAGTCCGTTATTTCGGGGGCGTTAAGCTTGGTGTCGGCAATCTTGCCGGTGCCTATAAAGCGGCTGCCCGGGAGGCCCTTCAACATGCGGTGATCATCGAGAAGGAAGTGAAAGAATACCTCGTGTTCAAATTTCCGTATGGGTCGACCGCGGAAGTGATGAAACTTGTGAAAGATTATAATATGGAAATCACTGACCAACAATTCCAGGACGATTGCCGGATGAAGGTCAGCGTAGGTTTAAAGGAAAAGGAATCACTAATGAAAAAGATCGCCCTCCTCCAGGCCCTAAAAGTTGATCTGGAGGTTAGTTAGGTATCAGGTGGCAGGGTGGCCATGCGCCTGCCCCCCGCGCGAGAGGCGATACATCGCGTCTCTACTATTACGTTACATACCAATACCTTACGCCCTTATACCTTATACCTTATACCTTATACCTTATACCTTATACCTTATACCTTATACCCTTATACCTTATACCCTTATACCCTTATACCTTTATACCTTTATACCTCTATATACCTATATCCCCATTCCCCAGGCAATGATCCCTGAACAGAACATGCAAACAAAATCAATAGTACTTCCCCTTGTCCTGGCTGTTACTTCTGTGACAGCGCAGGACCTTACCTTTAAGGTGTGGCCGGAAAAGATCCCCGGTTCGAAGAGCAGTCCTTCTTATCAGGAGGTTACCCGGATGAACGACCAGAACCGGCCCAGAATCTCGAAAGTAACCGATCCGGAATTATTAGTGTATTTGCCACCAAAGGAAAAGGCATCCGGAGCAGGCGTTGTAATATGTCCTGGTGGCGGATACGGTGTATTGGCGATCGACCACGAAGGCTATGAGATAGCGGAGTGGCTTAATGAAATGGGGATTGCCGGCATCATCCTTAAATACAGACTACCCAGCGACGAGATCATGGAAAATAGGGCGATCGGGCCGTTGCAGGATGTTCAGGAGGCAATCCGGATGGTGAGGCGAAAAGCGGCAGGTTGGGGGCTTAGTCCGGAAAAGATCGGCGTAATGGGCTTTTCGGCGGGTGGTCATCTGGCAGGCACGGCCTCAACAATGTACGGTGAGAATGTGTATGAGCCCATTGACGATACCAGTGCCCGTCCTGATTTTTCGATACTCATTTATGGTGTATTGTCTATGCAGGAGGGTGTGACACACCAAGGCTCGAAGACCAACCTGCTTGGAGAACAAGCCTTCGGCGAAAAGGCTGACCGTTTCTCAAATGAATTGCATGTTGATAAGAACACGCCGCCTGCATTCCTGGTCCATTCGGCAGACGATGAGGCAGTGCCGGTCGACAACAGCATACGCTACTACCAGGCATTAAAAAGATCCGGCATAGCCGGAGAATTACATATCTATGAGTCGGGCGGCCACGGGTATGGGCTGGGCACCGGCGGTTCAACGGAATCCATGTGGCCCGAAGCCTGCAAGGCCTGGCTCAGGAAACAGGGGTGGATAAAATAAGATTGAAGGGTAGGGTTGTAGCGACGCACAATTGTGTGTCTCTGCAACATTGGCCTTACGATAACCACACGGGCTGTATCCTAGATTTTCCCACCAACCAATCTTCTATACAATTCCAGGCACACCCACGCATCGGTCGCGGCGTATTCGATCTGTTTTCCGGTCAGGGTTTTTGCTTCCCAATTGGACGTCTGCGCGCTCTTGGAGATTCTGAATCCCAGAATCAAACCGGCGAGCTTCTTTACGCTTTCAACTTTCAATCCGGCCTCGCGTGCGAGAGGAACAAGGTCGATGAACCCTTCGGGTTTGAAACGTTGAATACGGTTCAGGGCATTCAGGTCATCCCGGATTCCGACGCCTGTCTTGACGACGTCGCTGGATTCAAGGAAGTGTTTGATCTCGGTAGTGATCCCGGTATGTTGCAGGCGAATAAGGAATACCTTTTCCGGCGTGGCGAGCTGCATGAGCGACACTTTAAAAAGCTGACCCTTCCTGAAGCTGGGGCGGGTTTCCGTATCGAATCCCACTACTTCATGGCGGACTATTTCCTTAAAGACCGAAGGCACGTGCCTGGCCTCCTGAATTAACTCAATCCTCCCCGAATAAGCCTTCAGGGGCAGGTTACCGATCTCTTCATGCGAAATA
>DATBVZ010000595.1:0-14394 GCA_036515095.1 Cyclobacteriaceae bacterium
AGGAAGCGTTGCCCCTGTACACGGGGGAGCTGCAGGTAGTTGATGGTGAAATAGAGAACGATGTGACACTTATTCATTCGCGTTCGGTTGCAGAAGAGGTAATCATTACCAGGGGGAGAGCGCCGTACACCGGACCCCTGCAATTCACCAACGGCAGGTTTGTACGGCTTGATGATACGATCCTGATCAGTGGCAAGTCGTTGCTTCACAGCGCTCCACTCACAACGGAGTCGTTCAGGAAGAGTTTTCTGGGCGACTATGGTCAATATATTGTATCCATAGGCCTACTTCTATTCGCCTTCTCCACGGCGATTTCCTGGTCTTACTATGGCGACCGCGCTATGACTTACCTGTTTGGCGCGAAGTCGGTTATCTATTATCACATTGTTTATGTGATCGGCTTCTTTGTGGCTTCGTTCACTGACACGACCATCATCTGGACGTTGTCGGGAATAACAATAGCCCTGATGACTATCCCCAACCTTTTTGGTATCCTGGTACTCCATAGGAACATGAAGAAATCGGTTAAGGATTACTGGGAAATGTTCCGGCGTGAATATCCCGCGGCGAAGGCAAAGGATGAATAGCGGCTGGTGTATGAGCAGAAGAGAGCCATCCACCGGTTATTCGTAAATACCTGATTATCAGGTGGGAGCAGAGGGATTCGAACCCCCGACCCTCTGCTTGTAAGGCAGATGCTCTGAACCAGCTGAGCTATGCTCCCGATTTTAGGATTGCAAATCTAGTACAGTTTGACTTTTCCGCAAAAATTCTTTTCCGCGGTAATAAAGATGGAAAAAAACGCGCGAAACTGAACAAAATACAGGGTTTCATTGTACCCTTATGGGGACTTTCATAGTTTGCACGTCCCGTTAGGAAACGCAAATGAATCTTACCCATGGACGAGCAGCCGGAACGGCGTCTTATACTGGTTTCAAACCGATTGCCTTATCAACTTCACGAGAAAAAAGATAAAGTCATTCTGAGGCAAAGTGACGGCGGACTTGTTACCGCACTCAAAAGCTATTTCGAGAGTACCTCGCAAAAATCATTCAGTCAGAAATTGTGGGTGGGGTCGGCGGATTTCCCCGAACGGCGCTGGCAGAAATTTCTATCGCAGCCAAGTGAAGGGGGCTACTTTGGTGTGGAACCTCTTTTCATCGAGCCCAGGACGTATAACAAGTATTACAACGGCTTTTGCAATGCCACCCTATGGCCGCTCTTCCATTATTTTACCTCCTACGTGATTTACGATGAGGATTCCTTCCGGAAGTATGCAGAAGTGAATGAACTGTTCGCGGAGAAATTGCTCGCGATCGCAAAGCCCGGCGACGTGATCTGGATCCATGACTATCAGCTTTTCCTGGTACCGGCGCTTATCCGCGAACAGTTGCCTGATGCAACCATCGGATTCTTCCTCCATATTCCGTTTCCATCCTACGAAATATTCAGGCTGCTCCATCGCAAATGGAAGGAAGGCATAATCAGTGGCATGCTGGGCGCTGACCTTATCGGGTTTCACACCCATGAATATGCGCAGCATTTTCTGAAGACAGTGAGGATGGTACTGGGCCATGATCATCAATATCGGGGCATTGAATTCGGCAACCGAATGGTCAAGGTCGATCTCTTTCCCCTTGGGATCGACTACGACCAGTTTCACGGAGCTACCCAAAATGAAAATACAATCAAGCTAAGGGATACGATCCAGAAAAACTTTGATGACCAAAGGATCATATTCTCAGTCGATCGTCTTGATTATACAAAGGGCGTAACCCACCGCCTGGAAGGATTCGAACGGTTTTTGGAAAAATATCCGGAATGGAGAGAGAAGGTTGTCTTTATTTTGGTCGTGGTACCTTCCCGTCAGATTATTTCGAAGTATAACGAAAGAAGGAAACTCATTGAAGAGCAGGTGGGACGCATCAACGGGAAGCACTCGACCCTTCAATGGCAGCCCATCATATACCGGTATAGCCACGTGCCGTTTGACGAGCTATGCGCACTTTATCAGGTAGCCGATGTGGGCCTGATTACACCTTTACGCGACGGCATGAATCTGGTGGCCAAGGAGTATGTAGCCAGCCGGATTGGCCAGCGGGGTGTATTGATCCTCAGTGAACTCGCGGGCGCTGCCAGTGAATTGGGGGAGGCCCTGCTCGTGAATCCCATGGATGAGGAGGAATTGTCGGATGCCATTAATGAGGCCCTGACCATGCCCCTGCCGTTGCAGCGGCATAAGATAGCACTGATGCAGAAACGACTGGTGGACTATGATGTATGCGATTGGGTTGATGATTTCCTAAGACAGTTGGCGGAAGTAAAAGAACAACAACAAATACAGGAAATGAAATTTATTACGCCGGCGCTGGCAAGAAATATCATAGCAGACTTTAAGGCGGCTTCCCATCGTAATCTTTTTCTCGACTACGATGGGACACTTGTTCCATTCGCCCGCCATCCCCGCGAAGCAAGCCCCGGAAAGGAACTGATTCAATTGTTGCACGACCTTACATCAGATGAAAGAACTACCGTAACCATAATCAGCGGGCGGGAGAGTACTATCCTGGAAGAGTGGTTCAGGGAACTTCCGGTGAACATGGTGGCGGAACATGGCGCTTCGATAAAGCAGATAGGTGGCGATTGGATTCATGAAGAAAAGGTTGATCAGTCGTGGAAACCAATGATACGGCCTACCCTGGAATTGTTTGCCCAACGATGCCCTGGTTCATTTGTCGAAGAAAAGAATCTTACCCTGGCATGGCATTACCGAAATGTCGAACGTGATCTCGGATTTATCCGGTCGCGTGAGTTGCTGGATAGCCTCTACCACCTTGTCAGAAATGCGAATTTGCAGGTGATCGATGGTAACAAAGTGATTGAGGTCCGGGTGGCCGGGGTAGATAAGGGTGTGGCCGCGACGAAATTGCTGGGGAGCAATAACGTAGATTTCATGCTGGTGGTAGGAGATGACAAGACAGATGAAGATATGTTTCGGGCGCTTGCTCAAAAGGCCGTTACGGTAAAAGTCGGGTCGGGACACACGCAAGCGAAATTCTGCCTGCCGTCGCAACAGGATGTTATCCATTTTTTAAACCGGCTTGTTCAATAAATACCAAGTTCACGACCTATGGAGGTTCATCGTTACAAAATGGGGCTGGTTGGAAACTGCTCCTACATTGCTTACATCGATACCGAGGCACGTGTCCGTTGGATGTGTCTCCCCCGGTTTGACAGCTCGTTTGTGTTTGGCTCTTTGCTGGACGTAAACAAAGGAGGTGAATTCTCCATAACGCCGGTTGGACACTTTAACACCAAACAGTATTACATTCAGAATACCAACGTCCTGTGTACGGAATTCACCTGTGATAATGGGTCTTTCAGGGTGATCGATTGTTCGCCCCGGTTCCTCCAGTATGAACGCTTCTACAGGCCATTGATGCTTGTACGCAAGCTCGAATTGCTTGAAGGCAATCCCTTCGTAAAAGTGCGATGTGATCCGCGGGGCAACTACGGAAGCATGGTTCCGGAGATCATTACGGGAAGTAACCACCTGCGCTACCTGAATTTTGATATGCAGCTGAGACTGACAACCGATGTGTCAATTTCCAACATCGTGGAAGACCAGGCCTTTGTCCTTGACCGTAACCGTTACCTTGTATTTACCTACGGTGAACCCCTGGAGGCTCCGTTGAAATCCACTGCTGAGGATTTTATCAACAAGACGGTACGGTTCTGGCAGGGTTGGGTCAAGAGTACGTATGTGCCCGATATCTATCAGGACGAGATCATTCGTTCAGCGCTGGTGCTCAAGCTTCATCAGTATGAGGATACCGGGGGGATCATTGCTTCCGGGACAACAAGCCTGCCCGAATACCACGGCAGCTCCCGTACATGGGATTACCGGTATTGCTGGTTTCGCGATTCGTATTATACGCTTAAGGCATTTAACGAACTGGGCCACTTTGATGAACTGGAGCGGTATTTCGATTACATTCAAAATATCCTTATGAGTGAGGAAGGGCGCATCCAGCCGCTCTATTCGATCACGGGCAGGAAGGACCTTGACGAGGTTCACATCGATGTGGAAGGGTATATGCAAAATCAGCCGGTGCGAATCGGTAACAAAGCATACCTCCAGGTTCAGAATGATGTTTATGGACAGATCCTCGTTGGCGTGATGCCGCTGTTTACCGATAAGCGGCTGACTTTTACGGCGAAAAGTTCGTATAAGATAATGGCGAACCGGTTGCTTGACTGGATATCCCTTACTATGGATGAACCGGATGCCGGATTGTGGGAATTCAGGAATGTAAAGCAAGTCCATACGTATACGATGCTCTTTCATTGGGCGGGAAGCAAAGCCGCAGCCCGCATCGGAAAGATCATGACGGATGGTGCCCTGGTGAATAAGGCAGAAAAGCTGGCGAAGGAAGCCGGAAAAAGAATCGAGAAGGCATTTGATCCGGATCAGAATGTGTACACTCAGGCAGGCGGTGTGCCCAACCTGGACGCCAGCGCCCTGAAACTGATCACCATGTCATACCTGGACCCGAATTCCTCAAAGGCAAAGGACCACCTGCTGAACCTGGAAAAAAGTCTGCGGACGCATCAGGGCCTTTTCTACCGCTATGTTCATCCTGACGATTTCGGAAAACCCGAGGCAACGTTTCTGGTTTGCGCATTCTGGTATGTCGATGCCCTCGCAACGGTCGGGAGGATTGACGATGCGGTGAAAACGCTTGACGGCATTCTCAAATATGCGAACCACCTGGGAATTTTTAGTGAGGATGTGGGCCTTGACGGATCCCAATGGGGCAACTTCCCGCAAACCTATAGTCACGTGGGCCTGATCAATGCAGTTTTCAGGATATCCAAAAAGCTGGACCGGCCGATATTCATGTAACCGGTTTCAAACCTCCTGCTACTGATGAATGTAGGGGCTTACTGCTGACCATCCGCCGTCAATGATCAATGCCTGCCCGGTAATGTGCGATGCTTCTTTCGAAAGAAGAAACATGGCGGCGTTCGCTATGTCTTCCACATGCGCCGGCCGGCCGGCAGGGGTCAGTCCTGTCCACACTTTTTCGTAGTCCTTGTCCTCCATGGTCCGTTCGGTCAGCGTTGCACCCGGTGCGAGGGCATTTACGGTGATGCCATGGGGTGACAGGTCGAGGACGAGGTTTTTTGCCAGCATCTCAAGGCCGGCCTTGGTCATGGCATAGGCAGCCAGATCCTTATGCGCCTGGTGACCCGTAACCGAAGACATGAAAATGATGCGGCCGCCTTTTCCCTGCGATCGCATTTGCCTGGCAGCGGCTTGGGCAAGGAAGAAGCTTCCGCCAAGGTTCACTCGTACGACCCGCTCAAAGGATTCGGGCTGGTAGTTAAAAAAGTCTCCGAACAGTGTGATCCCTGCATTTGCCACAGCCATCGTGAGGCTGCC
The DNA here is from genome assembly GCA_036515095.1 of Cyclobacteriaceae bacterium. Lineage (GTDB taxonomy): Bacteria > Bacteroidota > Bacteroidia > Cytophagales > Cyclobacteriaceae > ZC4RG29. Next base: position 5,447 of record DATBVZ010000595.1, read on the forward strand.
GAACCGGCGGGTAGCCTCTTGTACCATACGCGAAAGAAAGGGAATATCCGAAACGTCACCGGACATGCCGAAGCACCGCCCGTTTTTGCCCTTGATCTCACTGACGGCGCTATCTACCAGTTTCTCATCCAGATCATTGAGTATTACCGCAGCGCCCCTGCGGCACAGCTGCCGGCAGATCTCCCTGCCGATGCCAACACCGGCTCCCGTGACTATCGCAACGTCATTTTCAAAGGGTAACTTATCGTATTCCATAACGGTATCTGACCTGGCCTAAATTACAGTTAAAATTCAGCTAACCCAATCGGTGGATTTCGGAATTATTGTATCGACAATACGAGTTATTACATTTGAAGAAGAGAATATCCGGGGATGAAATTAGAACAGGAACTCAACCAGCAGAAATTTGCCAGCGAATATGAAAAAGCAGGGGTTAACATACTCTTTACAGGTAGCTGGTTGCACCATATGAATACGGCAAGGCTGAAGAAGTTCGGGTTGACACCGGAACAATACAATGTGCTGCGCATTCTTCGCGGCAGTCATCCGAAACCACTCATGCTCTCAGCCATTACCTGCAGGATGATTGACCGGAGCAGCAATGTCACCCGCCTTGTGGAAAAGCTCCGGCTAAAGGGATTTGTAAACCGTGAACTATGCGGGGTCAACCGGAGGCAGGTGGATGTCGGTATAAGTGACAAAGGGCTTGCCGTTCTGAAGAAAGTCGATAAGGGAGCGGTGGAATGGCTAACCGTCTTCAAAAACCTCAGCCGGGCCGATGCCCGCGAGCTCAATCGGTTGCTGGATAAGCTGAGGGGTTGATTTTTTGTTTGTGATACTTGTATATACAATAATTGTATTAACTTTTATTGTCCTGTTTACGTTTACCTCAATGGACAAATGAAAGGAAAGTAAACTATGAAAAAGCACAGAAAAGTCAGGTCCGTCCTGTATGCAGAAAAAGTAGATATGGGCGGTTTGTCGGTCCGGCAACCGTTTCCTACGACAAGAATTGGCCAGATCGACCCTTTTCTCCTGTTGCATCACCATGCGGGCAAAGTGCCCGGGCACGTGAAGCCGGATCATGCCGGTGTAGGGCCACACCCGCATCGCGGGTTTTCGCCCGTCACGTTCATCTTTAAGGGTGGCGTACACCATCGCGACAGCCGGGGAAACGATAGCACCATCTATGAAGGCGTCCAATGGATGAATGCGGGCATGGGAATCATCCACAGCGAGCGACCACCCGCAACGATCCACGAAAGAGGAGGAATGCAGGAGATCATTCAATTGTGGATCAACAGCCCGGCGAAGAATAAGATGGATCAGCCTGCCTATTTTCCGCTTCCCGCAGAGAAGATACCTGTGGTGACAAGCCCGGATGGACTGATCTCCTTGTCTGTCGTGACAGGGCAACTGCTGGATCAAAAGGGTATCATTCCGTCACTGAGTCCGGTTAATGCAGCGAGCGTTGTGGCGAAACGGGGCGGAGAGGCTTTCATTCCCATTCCTTCGGATCACAACGCATTTATTTATCTGCTTGATGGCAAGGTGAGAATCGAAGGCTATGGCCTCATTGACGGGCTGAATGCAGCCTTGTTTGAAAGCGATGGCGAAGGCATTGGTGTCGAAGCGCTGGAAGATACGCGTCTGCTGCTGTTGAGCGGCAAACCGCTGGGAGAAAAGGTGGTTACTCATGGCCCGTTCGTAATGAATTCCGAAACTGAAATTCTGGAAGCAATGAGGGATTACCAGCAAGGAAAAATGGGAGTACTCATCGAGGACAGGACGTGAAACTATGGAAGGCGTAGAGGCAGGCAATGTATCCGCTGTGGTGGAATACCCGGTTTTAGATGCAATCCGGGATCGCAAAAGTATCCGGGCGTTTGCACCGCAGCTGATCGAAGCGGATAGGATCGCATCATTGTTTGAAGCCGCACGATGGGCTCCATCCAGCATGAACGATCAACCGTGGCGGTATATCTATGCCACTAAGGATGAGCCGGAGGAGTGGCATAGAATTTTTGGAACGCTCAGTGAGGGCAATCGGATCTGGGCAAAAAATGCCCCGCTTCTGATTGCTTCATTTTCCAAAGCCCGTTTTAGCCTGAGCAACCGCGAAAATAGCTTTGCACTGTATGACCTGGGTGCAGCGAATGCTTTGCTGGCTGTACAGGCGGCTGCGATGGGGTTGCAGGTTCATCAGCTGGCGGGCTACAGCAGCCGGGCGCTGATGGATAACCTGCAAATCGGGGAAGCATACAAGCCTGGAGTTATCCTGGCAGTGGGCTATCCCGGCAACCCTGACGATTTGCCTGAGCCCCTGAAGCAAAGAGAATTCGCCCCCAGAAGGCGTAACCGGCAAATACAATTTGTCAGGAACAAAATCTTTTAGGAAATTGAACAACCCCCGCGTTTGATCGGTCGGAGGCATTTATGAGGAACGTCGAAAAAAAGTATACGAATGGAGAAATAACAATCGTGTGGAAGTCGGGACGTTGTATCCACTCCGGAATTTGCTTTCGGGGTCTTTCCGAAGTCTTTGACCCGCGCAGGCGTCCGTGGATAACCCCTCAAGAATCAACTACTGAAAAAATTATAAAGCAGATAGATCAATGCCCGTCAGGCGCCCTGAGCTACTATCTGAATGAGGATGAGGGGAGTAAGTGCTAAATCGTTAGCGAGCATGTTTGCTGACAAACAGAGAATTGACGGGTATGCGAAGATTTCTTCCGGTTTGCCTCATTTTTGCCGCTCTGTCCGGGTTTGCGCAAAAGATTACACTGAAGGGTCATGTTGGCCATGTTGAGGGGGAGGCGTTGCCCGCCGCCCACGTCATTGTGCTTGAAGACAGCGCTGTCCACATATGCGACGCCAAAGGAAATTTTGTCTGTCGGGCAACACCCGGAAAGCTCACCTTGCGGATTTCGTTCACCGGTTATGAAACATACCAAACAACGATCGAAGCCTTACGGGACACCGCCCTGATATTTTTGCTCTCGCCAAAGATCGGTACGCTGGATGAAGTGATAGTAACAGGACAACGGTTCTCCCAGCAGGAAATATTTGAATCAACCCGAACCTCATCGACCGTGATCACAACCAATGAGATCAACGCTATTCCGGTTCTGGGTGGTGAGGCTGACTTGATAAAGGCGATTCAACTCTTGCCCGGAACCCTTCAGGGGATAGAAGGCAGCACCGACCTTTTTGTTCGCGGTGGCGCCGCCGATCAGAACCTCGTGCTGCTGGACCAGATCCCGATCTACAACACAAGTCACCTGTTTGGATTCCTGTCGGTGTTCAACCCTGACATGATCGAAAAGGTGGAGTCAGTAAATGGCGGTTTTCCTGCCGACTACGGAGGCAGGCTTTCTTCAGTCCTTGATATCCAGACCCGGTCAGGAATCGCGGAAGAGACCAGGGTAAGTGGTAATATAGGAAGCATTGCGACCCGGTTGTTTATAGAGCAACCGCTCGTTAAGGACAAGGTAGGATTCTGGATAGCCGCTCGCCGGACTTACGTAGACCAGGTAATGAAATTGTTTAATGAAAGCCTTCCCTATTTTTTCTACGACTTCAACGGGAAGCTGACCTTCCGCGCGTCCGCCCGGGATTACCTGACGTTCAGCTATTATTCCGGTGATGACTTCCTGGACTACTTCCGCGACCGCAATAACGATGGCGACGGCATTACCACCCGGTTTGCTTCGGGAAACGATAGCCAATCGTTGTCCTGGAAACGCGACGGACCAGATGGATGGACCAGTGAATTAACCGCTACCCGTACTTCCTATCATTACAACGTCGACAATTCGTTTGAGGAGAATGCATTGTTTGCGCGCTCCGTCATTGAAGACTATGGAGTTAAAGCGCTCTTCACCAGAGATTCGTTGTGGGGCGATTCCAGATCCCGGATTGGCCTGGATTGGGTCCGTCATCAGGTTAGCCCCGTGGTTGTCAACACCGCCGGGTTCGTGGCTGAATTCCTTGAAAGCAGTGCATCGGGCGGTCGGGAAGCCGATCAGTTTGCCGCCCATGCTCAGCACGAATGGTCAATGGGCCCACGTTGGAGGATCAATGCGGGGATTCGCGGCTCCATGGCCATGGTCAGTAACCGCAACTATTCATTTGCCGAACCGCGATTGTCGCTTCGGTACGCGCTGGATGAGGATGCCACCCTCAAGTTCAGTTACTCCCGGATGGTGCAGTACATGCATCGTGTTTCCAGCTCGGCGGCCAGCATGCCAACGGACATCTGGTATCCGGTCACTGAGGAGATTGCCCCGCAGACTTCGCACCAGGTGGCTGCTGCCTGGCAAAGGAGAATTCCCTCCATGCAAATGTATCTCAGCGCTGAGGTCTATTACAAGCAACTTGGAAACCTGATTGGATATGAAGAGGGAACAAACCTTTTCTTCAACACCGATTTTGAATCAAGACTCGTTCAAGGCAAAGGCAACGCATACGGTCTGGAATTGCTTTTGAAAAAGGAGGCAGGGGCCCTGACCGGATGGATCAGCTATACACTCTCTTGGTCCAACCGGCAGTTTGATGGAATTAATAACGGACGGTGGTTTTACTCGCGGTATGACCGGCGGCACAACGGCGCCATCGTGGCGCAGTACGCATTAAACACGAGGTGGACGTTTTCCCTGGTATGGGAATTTATTTCCGGATCCCGCTTTACCCCTGTGATCGGTCAATATGCGGTGTTCGCTCCGACCACTACCGGAGTTGATCTGATCCCGGTTTACTCCGCTATCAATGGCGTCAGGCTTGCCAATACCCACCGCCTGGATCTCGGTATCAAATACAAAAGCAAGCCGGGAAGGAGGTATCAATGGCAATGGTTTGTCGGTATTTACAATGCCTATAACCGCGCAAATCCGGTTGGCATTAATATCCATGAAGACGAGACGGACGGTTCATTGCGCTATCAGCAACCCGGGTTGTTCGGCTTGATCCCTTTCATCAGTTACGGTTTCAAATTTTAGCGGGAAGACCATGAAGGAATACGGAGATAAGTACAGACTGCTATCAAAAGGAAGGCACTATTTACGGATTGTCCCGTTTGTTCTGGGCGTGCAATTCGTATTGCACTCCTGCCTTCCGGATCCGCTTGAAGTGAAGAACATTCCCGCGGCGGAACCTCAGATCGTTGTGAACACGCAGATTATTCCGGATCGATCGCTGGTGGTCTTCCTTACCCGAACGTTCGGCGCGCTCGAAGCAAGCGATGACAGTGATCCATTTGATCTGATAGCTTCAATTTCCGTAAACGATGCGCAGGTAACCATTGAAGGCCCTGCGACGCGGGATACACTGCTGTTCCTGGCCCATGGGATATATGGCGGGGTGAACATTCCGTTGGTGGCGGGGGAGGAATATACCCTGTATGTGAAAAGCCACTCGCTTGGCTCTGTAAAGGCAACGACCACGGTCACTCCGCAGGTGTTGTTTAAATCCCTCGAGCTGGAGCGTTATTTCAACGGCTTTGATGATACGCTGGTGCAGGTTTCGTATTCCATAGAGGATCCCGCATTAAAGAATCAGTACATGATCAACGTTCAGCGAATCTCTTTTACGGAAAACGTGGAGGAACAATTGCTGAACCCCCGTGTTTACACCAGACTGATCGACGACGAAGACTATGACGGAACGGTGATTGCGGATACCTTGCGCGCCACTCCCAGGGACTATGCGGCAGGGGATACCGTGGCAGTTTTCTTGTCCAACATTAACGAATTGTATTATGATTTCATAAAACTGCGCCTTGACAACCGCGTAGGGTTTGTAGAATTTGTAAGCGAACCCGTAAATTATCCCTCTAATGTGGAGGGAGGAAGGGGTTTTTTCAACCTCCACATTCCTGACATCCGCTTCTTTGTACTGGAATGACCACCTGTTTCTATGATCACTCACGGTTAACCCTATCCAGTCAGTAGAGGTGCATTGCAATGCAAAAAACAAATTGATATCTTGGAAGGTTTTGTGCTGATCAGGCATTGTGTAAACATAAACCCGAATCTATGAAGAGATCGATATCCCTGCTGATTTTAGTTACAGCAATTTCGTGTAACGAAAAGTCCCCCATGACCGGGATCCCGCCAGCCATTGATGAGGCAAGCACGAGGGCGGTACTGGAGCACCATTGGAAAACCTTTGCTGAAAATGATCTCGTAGGCGTAATGGAGGATTATGCTGAAGAATCGGTGCTGATTACGCCCGACGAGACATTTGTGGGACTTGACGAGATAAGGCAAAATTTTGAGTTTGCATTTACCCTATTTCCCAAAGATTCAACCCGGATGGTATTGCAGAAGACTATTATTGAAGGCGATCTGGCCTACATCATTTGGTCTGCTGAGTCTCCCAAACTCAACCTTGGATTCGGAACGGATTCGTTTGTGATCCGGGATGGGAAGATCATCCGCCAAACCTATGCCGGGGTAGCTAAGGAATGAGGATTGTTATCGGCGGGTCCGGAATGGCTAAAAATGACACGAGAAAGCAATCGATTTAGCGCTGCTGAAGGCGAGCCCGGGAAATAATTTTCGCCGAAACGGAAACCTTTTCCGTTCTGGACGTATAATTGGGGACAATTCAGCCTTTGGTGTTCTTTACTACTATGAAGAAGTTCCTGTGTGTGGTATGTGCAGCCCTCCTGTTATGCACGGGTCTTGCGGCTCAGGACGCTCCTTATGTTATCCTGGTTTCATTTGATGGTTTTCGGCACGACTATGTTGAACGGTTCAATTTGCCCCGCTTCAAGGAGTTTATCGGCAGGGGTAGTTCTTCAAAGGGGCTTATACCCTCATTTCCGTCCAAAACCTTTCCCAATCACTACTCGCTGGTGACCGGCCTTTATCCGGGGAATCATGGATTAGTGAATAATGAGTTTTATGATCCGGCGAAGGAAGAGTTCTATTCAATGGATTTGAAGCAACGCCTGATCGATCCTTACTATTACAGCGGGACTCCCCTGTGGAAGCTGGCCATGCAGAATCATATTAAGTGTGCTTCCTTTTTTTGGGTGGGGTCCGAAATCCCAGACGAGGGATTCCATCCTGACTATTATCTTCCTTATGAAGAATCCGTGCCGTTCGAGGATCGCGTTGATCAGGTCTTTGAATGGTTGAGACTTCCGGAGCGGGAGCGACCGCATTTTATCACGCTTTACTTTTCTTCACCCGACCATGAATCGCATAGGTTTGGACCACTGTCCGCAGAGGCGCGAGCGGCAACCGTTCAAATGGACAACATACTGGGACAACTGATGGATGGCCTGAATAAGCTCGATCTGCCTGTTAATGTGCTTCTGGTTTCCGACCATGGCTTGAAGGAGCTGAAGGTAAAGGATGAGACCTATATTTTCCTGGACGAAATTATGAATATCAACGACCCTTCCGTTATTGCTGTGAATGCAGGATCACAGGTTCATTTTTACCTCAGGGATGAAGCACAGAAGGACTCCTTGGCTGCCGCACTTAAATCGGTGTCGAATAATTTTTCTGTGCTGGAGCCGAAAGAATTCCCGGCAGAATGGCACTACGATCATGAACGCGTGGGTGACTTGCTGATAGTGGCTCATTCCGGGCATTATTTCCGCGACAAAGACCGGGCGACGTATATGCGGGGTCGTAAGCGCGGTGATACGTTCGGTGTGCATGGCTACGATCCCGACAGCGAACAGGACATGGTGGGTATTTTTTATGCCAACGGCCCGAACATAAAAAAAGGAATTGAACTCCCTGCCTTCCGAAACGTTCACGTTTATCCGTTGATTGCCCGGATTCTGAATGTAAGCACCCCGCCTGTTGACGGGAAGATGGAGATACTCCTCAGCATCTATCAGCAGAGTCGCTAACCAATCGGGTGAGCTCTTCTATCACGTCACGGTGCTCCGGAAATTCACTCAACAAAGCCGACCGGCTGCCAAGTTCGAAATCGTGAAAATCGAACCCAGGCGCTACCGTGCAGCCGGACAAGGTATAGCTGTTATCGGCTGTGACACGGGCGCCAAACCAACTGTTGGCAGGGATTACCACCTGCAACGACTCCCCCACGCCAGGCCCCAACCTGAATACCTCCAGCGCCTGGTGGCGGAGCAGAAAGATAGACAAGCTACTACCTGCATGATAATGCCAGATCTCATCTGATCTGATCCGGTGAAACATCGAACGATCCTCCGAGCGGAGCAGGAAATAGATGGCGGTTGAAAAACTTCTGGCGCCCGCAAAGCGTTCTGGTAAGGCATGTGACGGGATCTGTTCTGAGGCGCGATACGTTTCCCGGTAGAAACCACCTTCAGGATGTGCCATTAGCTTCAGGCGATCAATCCAGTATCCGGCTGTGTGCATACGAAAATGCAATCAAAAATCAAACGATGATTCACGTGCTAAAAATAGGATTTAAAAAGCGCGAAAACTTCTGTTCAAAGAATGATTGATTGCTTACTTTTGCGGACCGCCGGCTGCCTGATCCGGTGAGTTTTGACTCCGTAGCTCAGTTGGTAGAGCAGCTGACTCTTAATCAGCGGGTCGAGAGTTCGAGTCTCTCCGGGGTCACGTAATTTTTGGGGTGTTAGCTCAGCTGGTTTAGAGCGCTTGCTTGACAGGCAAGAGGTCACTGGTTCGAACCCAGTACATCCCACGAGTTTTTTGCGGACAGGGCCCGTTGCCTCTCCGTCCTTCCGTACTTTCGGGGTTGTTTCCTGCCCGCTTTTATCGTAAATTCTGGGATGATTTCGGCTCATTTACTGGAATTGTTGTGGTGAAGGGCGTATGCTTACAGGTTCTGATTGCCTGGTTTGCCTGTTATTGTCAAGCCATCGCCCAGGTATACCCTCCCGGCTTTGCTGAGGTCCAGGTAACCAATGGAATTGTTAACCCCACCGCGCTGGCGTTCACTCCCGACGGCAGGATTTTTGTCTGCGAGCAGACCGG
>DATBVZ010000596.1:0-3186 GCA_036515095.1 Cyclobacteriaceae bacterium
CACCAATAGGGCTGGCGTTGGGCGGCGTTGATTTTACCAATCTTAAAGTTACACTTAAGGGGGCCGTGGGTGAAGCGGGAGCAGTTACACTCAACTATGGCATCTTCATTCAAACAGTCGTTGACTTCCTGATCATTGCCCTTACTATCTTCATAGTCGTGAAAGCTATGATTACACTGAAGAAAAAAGAGGAGACAGCGCCGGCGCCCCCTCCGGCGGATATTCAATTGCTCACCGAAATCCGTGACCTGTTGAAAAAGTAGGAATGAGTGAATGAGTGAATGAGGGAGTGGATGTGGCTTCACGATAACGCTGGCGCGGCTTACCTGAACTCCGGGGCAACAACCAGCTCTTTGTTCCCTGGTGAGTATTGATAGAAACCCTTTCCCGACTTCACTCCAAGTTGCCCGGCTTGAACCATATTCACTAGCAAGGGACAGGCGGCATACTTCGGGTTTCCGAAACCCTCGTGCAGCACGTTGAGAATGGCCAGGCATACGTCCAGTCCGATGAAGTCGGCCAGTTGCAGCGGTCCCATGGGATGCGCCATCCCCAGTTTCATTACGGTATCGATCTCTTCCACGCCAGCCACCTTTTCAAACAGCGTACCGATTGCCTCGTTGATCATGGGCATGAGTATGCGGTTGGCCACAAAGCCGGGATAGTCATTTGCCTCCACGGGCACCTTTTCAATTTCACGGCAAAGGGACATGATGGCATCAACTGTTTTTTGGGATGTCCGGTAGCCGCGAATCACTTCAACCAGTTTCATGAGTGGTACGGGATTCATGAAATGCATTCCGATTACCTGTTCCGGCCGACTGGTCGCTGTGGCTATCCGGGTAATGGAGATCGAAGATGTGTTCGATGCGAGGATCGCATCGTTTGTTGCGTGCTGATCCAGCTCCTGGAAAATGTTCAGCTTGATTTCCGCGCTTTCTGTTGCCGCTTCGATGATCAGTCCCGCATCCTTGATCCCCTCCCGAATGGATCCGAACGAGTGAATGCTGTCCAATGTCTTTTTCTTGTCGCCGGCAGAGAGCGTGCCCTTTGCAATTTGCCGGTCCAGATTTTTGGTGATGGTGGCGAGTCCTTTTGTGAGCGCGTCGGGCGACTTGTCAATGAGTGCAACGACAAAACCATGCTGTGCAAAAACATGAGCAATCCCGTTGCCCATTGTTCCCGAACCGATAACAGCGATCCTCCTTAACGACCCCATAAGCGATTGTTTTAGGACAAATATAAGAATGTGTTGGCGTGCCTGCCTCACACCTGGCCTTCAGCATGGGCAGGCAGGTTGGAGTGGTTAACCCGAGAGTCAATGGGTCAATGAGTGAATGAGTGAATGGACGTTGAGAAAACGTCCAGGCTGCTCTCCATGATCTGGCTTCGCGCAAACTACGAGGTAGCATTTGCCCTTACCTCGCTTTTATCCCCCCATACCCCTCAAATGCGGGAGCACTTTATGCTCGGAGCGCGGGGCGAGTTCGAGTTTCAGGACGTCGGTGGGTTTTTGACAGAGGACAGCCTTACCGTTGTATATAGCAATGGGGGCTTTCAGCAACTGGGGATTATGGATGAGCACATCCAGCCATCCGTTCATGGTATAGGCATTGCCTCTTACTTTGGCCTGGTATTCCGGATGTGATTTGTCAAGGAGGCGCTTGGGGATTATGCCCAGCATGTTGATGACCTCTTTCCAATAGGTTGGACCGAGGGTCTCGTGCAGCGTATCGATCTCATGGACGTGATTGCTCAGCGTCATCGCGTAAGCTTTCGTCTGTTTCCCCGTGGACGTCTTGGGATTGTACAGAAGAAAAATTTCGTTTGGATGGAATTGCATGGCACTGGCTTTATTGCAGTAATGAAATTTACCTATAAAACAGCACATATCAAACGATTGCGGAACTATTCGACGCTCACCTCGTTGGAAACGCCCAGCGCGTTGAAACGGATAACCAGCACTTTGGGGCTTTCTTTCCCCGAATCGCATTCCGGAGCGGGTTCGAGGTAATATCGATAAAACTGCTGGCTTCGCACATAGAGCTCATTTTGGTCGGGTTTCCCCAGCAGACTGATGATTTCCATTTCACTGAGCCGGAGAAGCTTGTCCCGCTGCTCCCCGAGAGCCGGTATCATAGCAGCGCGCAACTCCTTGCATCCGTGAGGATCCTCCTTCCATGCCTGCAGGTCCATCCCATCGAGGTGCGTTTCCGTGTTGGCACATGCAATTAAACTCCAGGCAAATGCGCAAATGTACCAGCCATGAATTTTGCCCCGCCACTGTGACATATCAGGATTTGATTCCGGTACGGATCAGGAAGCAACCAGCCAGGTAATGATAGCGTCTCATCGGCTGCCGGGGTCCGATGTTGCAGAAGAAGTAATCTCCCCCCTGAGAACCTGATAAAACCAGATACCGGACACTGCGCAATAGCCGACAGATACCAGGTAGAGCCATGTATCCACGTTGTACATATACGTTACCGCGCTCAAGATAACAGAAAAAGAAACGATCCTTACCCACTCGACCCGAATAACCCAGGGTCGATTCTCAAACAGCACGCCGCAGTTAACAACGACCCACGTGATGAGCGCGGTAACGGCAGTCTTTTGTACCAGCGAAAACGATTCCTGATTGAAAAGAAACAAAGCAGTTCCTGCCACACAGAGTATGTACTGGAACAAGACGTACAGGCTCAGCCGGAGTGGGGCAGGTGTATCGTATTTTGTTGCCGTAGTACGGTCTGTCACCGGTGGGTTGCGGTAACCGCCAAGACTCTGCGGCAGCCAGCCCGGCTTTGCGAACACATACCTGATCTTATCCATGGGCCGGGGGATCCGGCGAAGATCGCGCACCATTTCGGCATAGTGGCTCATGTTTGCCCACAGCGGGTTCCAGCTCCTTAATGGTTTCGTTATGCCGTACGCAGGGCGCTCTTCTTCCTTCTGGAAGGTGCCGAAAAGCTTATCCCAGATGATCAGTGTGCCTGCGTGATTCTTGTCGATGTATTTCGGGTTTCTTCCATGATGAACCCGGTGGTGGGAAGGCGTATTGAATACGTATTCAAACCATCCCATCTTGTTGATGGCCTCGGTGTGGATCCAGAATTGGTACAACGTATTGAGTCCTGAGATAAGAACAAAGTCCAGTGTTCCGAAACCCAGTAAAGCGATAGGCAGGTT
>DATBVZ010000597.1:0-5134 GCA_036515095.1 Cyclobacteriaceae bacterium
CCCCTGCAGTTCATTCAGCCTTGCCTTTAGTTCAGGGTGTTCTTCAACCAGAAGCAACACCCCGGCCGCCTCATCCGGGCTCAGCTTGCCATCGATGTATTCCAGCAGCTTTATTTCGTTTTCCTCACTGATGTTTTTCATGCTTCGAAAAAGTGTTGAAGTGTTGATGTGCCTGCCTCGCGCTGGTTTCGACTCCGCTCAACCACCGTCGGCTCGGTGTCTGAGCGGAGTCGAAGACACCGAAGCCCTATATATACCTTTATACACTTCTTCACAGGGACAACGCCTCCAGCCGCAGGATATTTTTCATTTCGTCTGCCAATCTCAGGCGCGCCCGGTGAATGCGCACCTTTACGGTATTGGGCATCATGCCGGTTATTTTCCCGATCTCTTCCAGCGACATTTCCTTCAGGTAGAACAAGGTGATGGCAACCCGGTCCGCCTCGTTCAATTTTTCAAGGCCCATCTGCAGGAACCGGCTTTTGTCTTTTTTCTCCATCATTTTGTCTGCGTTCTGGTCGTATTCGATGATGGTGTTCTCAATGCTTTGATAAACATGCTTTTGCTTTCGCCGGTAGCTTACTGCCGTATTGAATACGATCCGGTACAGCCAGGTGGAGAACCGGGCCTCGCGGTTAAACCGCGCCAGATTGTTATACGCCTTAATAAATGCGTCCTGAGCAGCTTCTTCAGCTTCCGGGCGCACCTGCACAATCCGGTGGGCAATCGTGAATGCATAGTTCTTATACCGCTCCACGAGCTGCGCATAAAGATTCTGCTCACCGGCCAGAATTCTGTCGATGAGCTGCAAATCATCTATATCCCTGGACATAACCGTTCTTTGGACGCCTGTCGTATCCATCAAGTTACAACATCTCCGCCATCATTTTGAGGCAAGTCCCGGAATACTTAAGGTGGTTGTAACCCACCCTGTGCGGGGTGCGTCAAAGACTCGGATTTAAAACATAAAAAAGATATGAGAGTTGAAATGATCGGGGTATTTATCCCCATAATTTTCCTGATCGGAGGCGTAATAGTAATTGTTTATTTACGTAAGTACGCGAATCAGGAGCGGATGGCCATGATCGAAAAGGGCGTGGACCCGTCGGTTTTTGCTGCTAAGAACAGGAATGATTCCGGTGCATTGCGAGCGTCCCTTTTGCTCATCGGCGCCGGCGTCGGGCTCCTGCTCGGATATTTCATGGACAGGCAGTTCTACATGGAAGAAGTCGCCTACTTTTCAATGCTGTTTATCTGCGGCGGACTTGGATTGGGCACCGCCTACCTTATAGAGGAGAAGAAACGCAAGAAAGATGAGGGCGTCTGATACGCGCCGGCATCACGCCTAATAGGAAGGCTTGGGATTCGCCGGCTTCACGACAATAACGCGACCGTCGAGTTCCTTCTCATTCAATCCTGCGATGGCGTTCCTGGCCTCCTCCTCGTTGGGCATCTCAACAAAACCAAAGCCCTTAGACCGGCCGGTTTCCTTATCCATTATGATTTTTACGGAAGAGACCTGGCCAAATTGAGCAAACGCTGCCTCCAGGTCCGCTTGTTGGGTTTTGAAATTAAGTTTGGCGATAAAAATGTTCATAACAAAACGTGATAATCAAAGTGTGGCATTTCGTACAAAGCAAATATATAAATTTATTCCCTTCTTTTTAACCCGCCGGAAGCGCTAAACTTTGTAAAATTATCCCCTTTGGATGGATGCCGCTGCATTAGCGGATTCAACGCCGCCTGAGCCTGCGATCGATCCTCCTGAGCATCCGGGATATCCGGGACAATTTCTCCTTGCGGGCGGGGTAACGGATTCCCTATATGTGGAAAGGAATTGTGGAAATAGGCTGTGACTGGGGATAATATCCTCAACGTCAGGTACGGAATTTCCCCCTAATTGATCCGATTTTGCCCATTCCTAAAATTGGCACAATATTTTCCCTATTGTGTACATAAGTACAATGACTATGGAAGCTTTAATGATCATACTGGGTGTTATACTCGCCTACTTTGTGTTCGTGGCGCTTGCGGTTGTGCTGGCGCGAATGATGTTTCCCCGAATTGAAATCAACGAGGACGAGTTGCTGGGTATAGACAACCTGAAGATGAAACGCAGGAACAACAAAAATAAATCAGGAAATAGTCTGCAGAAAAAATATTCACTTCATCACGGAAAAATTTCTACCGGGTATACTATGCCCTAATACCCGTCGTTGAAGTAGTAAGATAGTTAAGATTCTACAGTAGTGTAGGTTAGGTTTGGGGTTAGGCCGCCAGGTGGGCGGCCTTCTTCTTTTAAGGATGGTGTTGAGGTGTTGGCGTGTTGATGTGCGGGTCGATGTTAAGGAGCGCATGCGCTGACGATTTGCGCTGCTACGCTCACTGACAATCCGGGACGCACACGTTTAATTTATACGACCCAACATCAGCAGCCTCAAGCCAATGTGTTGCAGTATCTTGCGCGCTGGGTCCCTTTAGAATCAAATGGCGAGGGCTGGAGAAGCCAATGACATTTACAGAAGAACACACCAACACTTATTCTTCCAGTGCCTTTACGCCCGGCAACTCTTTACCCTCAAAATATTCGAGGAGCGCACCGCCACCGGTAGAAACATAGCTTACTTTTTCACTGAAACCCAGCTGCCTGACGGCCGACGCCGAATCACCGCCGCCGATCAGGGAAAACGCTCCTTTCTCCGTCGCTCTTACCACCGCTTCGGCAATTTTCCTGGTGCCTGCTGCAAATTTATCCATTTCAAAAACGCCCATCGGTCCATTCCACAGAATGGTTTTCGATTCTTCCACCACTTTGGAAAAAACGGCCGTAGCCTGCGGACCAATATCCAGTCCCATCCATCCATCCCGTATCATACCGTTTGTGGCTACATCAGTAGCCGCCTCCTTATCAAACTTGTCGGCAATAACGGAATCCATGGGGAGGATCAGTTCCACACCTTTGCCCTTCGCCTTCTGTATCAGTTCCTTTGCCAGCCCGAGCTTGTCTTCTTCGACCAGTGAATTGCCGACCTTGCCACCCAATGCCTTGAAGAACGTATAGGACATACCACCGCCGATGATCAGGTTATCGACCTTGTCCAGCAACTTTTCTATGATCAGTATCTTGTCCGATATCTTTGCGCCGCCCATGATCGCCGTAAAGGGAGGCTCGGCGTTTTCCAGTACTTTTTTTGCATTGGCCAGCTCTGCCGCCATTACATACCCGGCACATTTGTTGGTGAAGAACTCCGCTACGATCGTTGTTGAAGCATGCGCGCGATGCGCCGTGCCGAATGCATCGTTTACATAGATGTCGCCGTGCCGGGAAAGCTTTTCGGCAAAACCGCGGTCGCCTTTTTCCTCCTCCTTATAGAAGCGCAGATTCTCAAGCAGCAAAACTTCCCCGGGTTTCAGTCCGGCAGAGATCCTGAATGCCTCGTCGCCGATGCAGTCATCAGCGAATTTCAACGGACGTTCAAGGAGTCCTTTGGCAGCGTTGACGGTATGCTTTAGTGAAAACTTTTCTTCGGGCCCTGACTTGGGACGTCCAAGGTGCGACATCAAAACACAACTGCCCCCATCCGCAAGAATCTTCTTCAGGGTTGGAATTGTTGCCCCTATCCGGTTGTCGTCGGTAACATTGAAACTCTTGTCGAGCGGAACATTGAAGTCCACGCGGATCAATGCGCGCTTATCCCTGAAATCGATGTCGTCAATGGTTTTCATCAGTACAGCTATTGTAATAACACAAAATGAGAGGG
The DNA here is from genome assembly GCA_036515095.1 of Cyclobacteriaceae bacterium. GTDB lineage: Bacteria > Bacteroidota > Bacteroidia > Cytophagales > Cyclobacteriaceae > ZC4RG29. Next base: position 3,762 of record DATBVZ010000597.1, read on the forward strand.
CGAAGTTAACAATTCGAGCTACAGCACGGAGTGCAACGGGTACGTTTTTTTGTACAATGCAAACGATCGGGGGAATGCTTTCGGCCGGATTTGTTGTGCTTCAATCCCCGAAACTGATGCCCAACCCTCGCGCTGCCCTTACCAGGAAGGAGTCCTTGTCGACAAAATTATATTCACGGGTAGCCTCCTCCAGCGAGACCGACGTTACCTCATTGTTCCGGTAGGATACCATGCGACCAAACCTGCCTTCAAGTACAAGCTCAAATGCTTTCACGCCAAACAGGGTCGCCAGTACACGGTCGTAGGCGATCGGCGTTCCACCCCGTTGAACATGTCCCAGGACGGTCTCCCTGATTTCAGCCGTACATCCCGCTGTTTTCAGGTCGGCAGAAAGTTTATAGCAAATGCCACCCAGTCGCTTGTGTTCTGAACCTTTCTCACCCATTGCCGACACCGCGGTTCCGCCTGAAGGCCTGGCGCCTTCTGCTACCACGATATTGATGAAGCCCTTGCCATTCCTGTACCGCTGATTGATACGCTTGAGCACTTTAGTAATGTCATACGGGATTTCCGGGATAAGGCAGATCTCGGCGCCACCGGCTATGGCGGTGTGTAAAGCGATCCAACCGGCGTCACGTCCCATGACTTCCATGATCATGGCGCGATGATGGCTCTCTGCTGTCGTTACCAGCTTGTCGAAGCTGTCGGTGGCGACCTGTACGGCGGTCTGAAATCCAAACGTCACGTCTGTTGCCGACAGGTCATTGTCGATCGTTTTTGGAACACCGATCATGGGAATTCCCTTTGCGAAAAGAACCTTTGAAATCTGCTGTGAACCGTCGCCGCCAATGTTAATGACAGCATCAAAATTCAGTCTCTTCAGTTTCTTTACCAGCAGGTCCGAGTGGTCTTCAAAAGTTGTTGTCCCATCCGGATGATGTACAGGAAAATTCAGCGGGTTTCCCTTGTTGGTGGTTTTCAGGATTGTTCCACCCTTAATATGAATTCCGGCTACCCGTTTACCGGTAAGTCTGACGATCTGCTGAGGTTCATTGAATACGCCATTAAAGGCTTCGATACTTCCGTATAGCTCCCAGTCCGTTTCCCTTTTTGCACGCTTGAAAACAGCACGGATGACGGCGTTGAGTCCGGGGCAGTCGCCGCCCCCGGTCAGTATAAGAGCTTTCTTCATTTTCTCCGGAGCTTTTTATGATCCATAGAATACAAGTTGTAAAAATTAGGTGACACATTGAAGCATTTGCACATTGCCCGTATGAATTAATACCGGGCCGCGGCACGACGCAGCCGGTCGTTGATGGCGCGACCAAGTCCGTAGTCCGGAACAGGTTCGGCAAGGATAACATCAACCGGAA
>DATBVZ010000598.1:0-6140 GCA_036515095.1 Cyclobacteriaceae bacterium
AACCAGGTCCCAGTCAACAAAAGGGGTCGCCAGTGCATTGCCGAGGTAATAGGAAAGATTATCATCCAGCACAACGATTCGCTTGCCGGTCAGTTCCCAATTGCCTTCGCGCTCTACCTGCAGGTGGCCATAATTGATGCCCGTCAGCTTGTTGTGCCTGGCCATTGTACCCAACAGCACCACACCCAGCATAAGTATCCACAGGCTCCATTCTGCAAAGCGGCGACGCCGGATCAATAAGAGCAAATGGCCAACAAAATAGCACAGGCAGGGAATCGCTGTGATCAGGCTCTGCGCGCGCAGGTCCCTGGCAAATGCAATCTGAACAACGGAAAAAACGGTCCAGAGGAGCATGCTCTGAAAAATCTGCGATTGATACTTCGAAAATCGAGCTTCACGATTCATTATCAGGACTGAAACCACAGCGTATAGTATGGGAATCAGGCTGAGGTACAGCAACCCCTGAAGGCTCATCAGCGCCGGGCTGCCGAAGCGCAGGTTTGGAAGGTAATAGTACTGGAGGAGCGATTCCAGATTATCGGTCATGAAGTAAAAACTTGCCAGCAATAAATGAGGCAGGGCAAACCCTGTCAACAGCAAGAGGAAAATTCGAAGGTCGCGCCTGGAATATACTACCACAATAGTGCCGGCGGCCAGGAAATAAACCCAGTACGCAAAACCGGATAGCGAAGCAAGGCTTATATATGCCCCCAGTGCAAGGACCGTGTCGTCACTCTTGGTCCGGAACTCCAGTTCCTTGAAGAGATTATTGAGCGCCAGCAGCAGAAACCCTGACCCGATCAATTCGCCGCTCAGGGCCAGGGAATCGTAAGAAACAGCACAGAAAATGATAAAGAGAAGGGCCGGAATGTAGGTGCTCTCCGAGAAGACCTTCCGGTTAATAAAGATCAGCCCGATGTAGACGCCCTGGCTGATTATGACGAGAAAGGCGACCAAGTGTCTCGCCAGCAGGCTTTCGCCAAACAACACATCGATAAGGCCATAGAACCACATCGCAAGTGGGGCTGTCGGATCAATGATGTCTACATAGGGAACCGCGCCGTGGCTTATCCTTTCGCCAATCAGAATGCTCCTGAGTTCCGGAATGCTTACCGGCGGCGAATCAATAATAGGGGGGATGAAAAGAATTGCGGCAATTACCAGCAGCCCGATCAGCCGGTAGGGGTCATTAATACGGAAGTAGCGAAGCAATATAGTGCAGGTTTAAGCCATAAATTAGGACAGGTTTTTTAATGTAAGGAAGCGATTAAGGCAAAATATTCTCCCCGGACATCAGGACTTCCCGAATCCTGGAGCGCTGATCACCATTTCGTGGTATATTTGTTCCCATGTCAGGTACTACAAGGCAGCATCGATTTGCGAAACTGATTCAGAAAGAGATCAGCGAAATATTTCAGCAGGATAAGCGGGGCATGCTTGGCAACGTTCTTATTTCCGTAGCGGAGGTGCAGGTAAGCCCGGATCTCAGTGTTGCCCGGATCTACATCAGCATGATGCTGCAACAGGACAAAGCCGGAATTCTCGAAAGGATAAATTCGCACAAGAAAGAAATCAGACGGGCGCTGGGTGACCGGATCGGTAAGCAGGTACGAATAATCCCCGAACTTATTTTCTACATAGACGAGGTTGAGGAAAATGCCTTGCGCATGGAGGCATTGATCAAGAGCCTGAACATTCCGCCCGCAAAGGATGAAGACGAAACCCCAACTTAATCCTGCATTGAACCTTCCTTTTTTCATAGCCGGTCGTTACCTCTTCTCGAAACGAAAGAAGAATTTCATCAACATCATATCCATTATTTCCATCCTTGTTGTTGCCATCATTACCGCCGCGCTGATCATTGTGCTTTCCGTATTCAACGGTCTTGAAGAATTGTTACGATCGCTGAACAATTCCTTTGACCCGCCGCTCAAGGTTGAAGCATCCGCCGCAAAAACGTTTGAGGTAAGTGACGACCTGCTGTCTGAAATTGAATCCATCGAGGGTGTTGATGCAGTTACTGAAGTCATCGAAGATTTTGCGTACGTTCGGTACCGCGACGCCAACCAGCTCATAACACTGAAGGGTGTAAGCGAGAATTTCATAGACCTTCACCGCATCGACGCAAACATCGTGCTTGGCGAACTTGCCCTGCAAAAGGATGGAGTCCCTTATGCGCTTATAGGCAGGGGTATCCGGAACACCCTTTCGATTGATCTGGAAGAGGGAATGCATGCCCTCCACGTATTCTACATCAAGAACATACGGGGCGCTACTCTTGATCCCTCGCGACTCTATACGCAAAAGGCTATCTATCCCGGCGCTGTATTTTCAATAATCCAGAACCTGGACGACAACTACATAATCGTTCCTCTGAGCTTTGCGGTCGATCTCCTTGACACCGGCAACAAGCGAACCTCACTGGAAATCCAGACTCAGGAAGGTGCTTCAATGGACAGGGTACAGTTCCGGCTGCAGGAAGCACTGGGCGACGATTTCAACGTGCTCAACCGCGAGCAGCAGCACAAGGATCTTTTTAAGCTGCTGCGAATGGAAAAGTTGTTTGCCTTCCTGGCTTTCGTGCTTCTTCTCTGCATTGGTTCAATCAATATATTCTTTACACTCATGATGCTTGCCCTTGATAAAAAGCGCGACGTGTCGATTCTCAGCGCCATGGGGGCACAGCTAAAAACCATACGCAATATCTTCCTTTTGGAAGGGACATTTATTGCCATTCTGGGAACGCTGCTCGGCATCATCATAGGAGGATCGTTATGCCTGCTGCAGCGTCATTACGGATTGGTTTCGATGGGCATGCAATCCGCCGTAATGGAGGGATATCCCGTAAAAATCGTTTTTCACGACTTTCTCTATGTTATCGCCACCATGTCGGTCATTACCATCCTGATTTCCTACAGGCCGGCAACCCTTGCTGCCCGTTTCTCCTCTGTGCAGCACCTTTAACGATCAAAATCGAATTATTTCGAAAAAAAGGACCAATCCTCGCTTTTTAGACGTATTTTGCGGGTTCTTTTAATTGTAAGAAGGCCCTGGTTTCTATGAAAGTCTCTGCTTCACAGCCTTTTCAGATCGTCTATTCGCTCTATTTGCACGAATACCTGGGATTTATCTTTGAATCCTACGTCGTACATGTGGACGAAAAGGGCAAACTTACTTTTCAGCACCAGAACATTTCAACGAAAAACGCCAGGGAATTTTCAAGGGGCCTTGATGACCGTGATTTCGAGCTCATCGAATTGATGGACTCCATGCAGCAGGAAACGATCGTCAAGCGTTTTTATACCAAGCAGGCCAAACCGGAAGAGTTCTTTATCAAAATATTTGACAAGACCAAGGGCAATGAACTGGTCCGCGAACAAATAGAGGAATACATGGAACGCCGGAGGGCAAAGATACTGGAACGGCTGAAAGGCAAACACCTTTTTGAGATGGGCAATGATGGAGAACCGACCTGGCGCCAGCTTGAAGTGTTGGAGAAACGGGCAACCATTCAGTTTCATTTTGTCCGGACCACCGAACACACAAACTACTACCCCACGGTATTTTATCTGGGTAAAAAGCTGGAGCTTCTAAACTCCTCGGCCTATCTTATCTGCAAGAACCCCGCCTGGATGGTATTGAACGGCAAATTGTACGGCTTTGAGAAAAATGTCGATGGCAAGAAGCTCATTCCTTTTTTCACCAAGAAATTTGTTGTGATCCCCAAGAATGTGGAGGAAGCCTACTACAACCGGTTCGTGGCACCCCTGATCGCCAGTTTTGATGATGTGGATGCAAACGGCTTCGAAATCAACAAGAACGCATACGATCCCCATCCGGTTCTCACACTCTCGGAACTTCACACCACGCAACCGCACGGCCAACTCTTTGAAGGCGCAGAACGAATCGAAGACAAGAGCGACGAATCCGGGAAGATCTTGTTTGACCTTTCCTTCAAGTATGGAAAGCACCTTTTCCGCGGCGATAATATCGGCCCGGTAAGTGTAACTGTAGAGAAGCACGAGAATGATTACATATTCCACCGGGTAGCACGTCAAACCGATACCGAAAAAAGCTTTCTTCATACCCTTCAAAAATTGGGACTTCCCATGAAGGGATACCGCGTCGCCGTCCCCAAGTCCGAGGCCTTTTCCTGGCTAAATGAAAATCGTGTTAATTTACTAAACCTGGGTTTCGAAGTAAGTCAACCGGAAAGCCGGGACAAGAAATACTTTGTTGGCAAGGCGGTTCTGGAAGTTGAGGTCAGGGAAAGCATCGACTGGTTTGATATACATGCCACCATTCGTTTCGGAGAGTTTGAAATTCCGTTTAAGGACCTGAGAAAGCTGATTCTCCGCAGGAAGGTCGAATTCAAGTTACCCAACGGAGAAATAGCCATTATCCCCGAAGTATGGCTCACGAAATATGCCGACCTGTTCGCATTGAGTGAAACCGACGGAAATGGCGAAAAGCCGGTCTTAAAAAAGCATCACCTCAACCTTGTCAAGGAGCTGGAAGAGGGTAACCTGGCCAAGGTCCACCTGAGTGAAAAACTCCGGTCACTGACCTCCTTTAATGGGATAAAGAACTATCCTCTGCCGGAAGGATTCCACGGGGAGCTGCGGCCCTATCAGAAAGCCGGGTATAACTGGCTCCGGTTCCTCAATGAATACCGGCTTGGCGGTTGCCTCGCGGATGACATGGGATTGGGAAAAACGGTCCAGACACTTGCCTTGCTTCAATCTGAAAAAAAGGAGGGTCATGGTACCACGCTGCTGATCATGCCAACATCACTGATCTACAACTGGGAAATGGAAGCCGCGAAATTTACGCCTGAACTGAAAGTCCTTACCTATACCGGCACACTCAGAAACAAGGACATCACACGCTTTGAACGTTACGACCTGGTTCTTACGTCATACGGCATTACGCGACTTGACGTAGACTCCTTAAAGCAATTCGTCTTCAACTACGTCATCCTTGATGAATCGCAGGTCATCAAGAATCCCTCCTCCAATATTGCCAAAGCCGTGAAGGAACTCAGGTCAAGGCATAAACTTGTGTTGACGGGAACACCCCTGGAAAACACCACGCTGGATCTGTGGTCGCAGGTCAGCTTTATCAATCCCGGGCTGCTGGGGACCCAATCCTATTTCAGAAACGAGTATCAGACACCCATTGAAAAGAAGGGGGATGAGAACAAATCCCGGCGGTTGAATGCCGTCATTAAGCCCTTCATATTGCGCAGGCACAAATCGCAGGTGGCCACTGAACTTCCTGAGAAGGTCGAGAACATCCAATTCTGTGAGATGACTACGCAGCAGGAGCAGCGTTACGAGGAGGTGAAATCATACTACCGGGGTAAGATCCTTCACATGATCGATAAGGAGGGGCTCGGAAGCAGCCGGTTCATGATCCTCGAGGGGCTCACCAAATTACGGCAACTCGCCAATCACCCCAAAATGGTGGAACAAGGTTACGCCGGCGATTCAGGCAAGCTGGAAGATATTACACACATGCTGGAGAATGCACTTTCCGAAGGCCACAAGGTGCTTGTCTTCAGTCAATTTGTGAAGCACCTGAATATTGTGAAGCAATTCCTCAAGTCAGGCAAGATCGATTATGCATACCTGGACGGATCCAGCGTAGACCGGAAAGAACAGGTCCAGCGGTTTAACCGTGATCCCAACCTCCGGGTGTTTCTGATCTCGATCAAGGCGGGGGGGTTGGGGCTGAACCTGACCGAAGCAGACTACGTATTCATCCTCGATCCCTGGTGGAATCCTGCCGTAGAAGCCCAGGCTGTAGACCGTGCGCACCGCATAGGCCAGAAGAAGAAGGTTTTCACGTACAAGTTCATTACCCGAAACTCAGTTGAAGAAAAGATCCTTACCCTTCAGCGCAAAAAACTCAAATTGTCCACCGACCTTATCACCACGGAGGAGAGCTTCATGAAGCAACTTACCCGTGAGGATATAGAGCTCATGCTCGACTAGTGCAGGCGGGTCAGCAGTCCTGACCAGCCGTACTCCAACGATCACCAATTACTTTTGTTAAAATTGATTGCTGGCAAGTGCGTCTGCCTTTCAGCGCAAAATGACAAGTCTATTCCTGCCTTTTATATTAAGTTGGAAGGGTAT
>DATBVZ010000599.1:0-5533 GCA_036515095.1 Cyclobacteriaceae bacterium
CAACGCGCGTCTTTATTTCACGGACTACCTGTGCGCGATTCAGAAATACGGTAACCTGCTTGACTTCGGATTCAACAGCGAGGTCCGTTTGCCCCTGCGCGCCCAAAGTGGTCCAAACAACAAGCAATGCTGTTAGGGTGCCTGAATAATACGTTTTGGCCGAAGCCCAAATCATCGCAGCGGACCGCCCGATGCAGTTTAAAATCAACTTTTTCACTTCGTTCATTTTAGTTTCGAATTTACTCAACAAACAGATGCATGGAGTTGTTCTATTCCATACCCGTTCTTACTTTTTTTTGACTGCCTGCAGGGCTTCTGAAACGGGGTACAAACGCTGAATTGCAGCCGGCTTTGCTATCTTTGAGGCTATGAGTGAATTAACGTATACCGCAGAGAAACTTAAAGGTTTTACACGGGAAATATTCAGGAAAATAGGATGCACTGATGACGATGCCATGCTGGCGACCGATGTTCTGCTTTCGGCTGACTTGCGAGGTATTGATTCACACGGCATAGCCCGCTTGTCGGGGTACATACGGTTGTGGGAGGCAAGCAGGATCAACCCCACTCCATCGATCCGTGTCGTGCATGAGACACCAAGTACAGCAGTTATCGACGGCGACAGTGGCCTTGGACTTGTTGTGGCGCCCAGGGCCATGGAGCTTGCCATGTCAAAAGCCGCGACACATGGATCGGGATGGGTATCGGTGAGGAACTCCAATCATTTTGGCATCGCGGGATACCATGCTATGATGGCGTTGAAGTCAGACATGATCGGGATTGCCATGACCAATGCCAGCCCCCTGGTGGCACCTACCTTCTCATTGGACAGGTTATTGGGAACCAATCCCATTGCTGTGGCGGTTCCGGCAGAAGAGGAACCTGCATTTGTCGCAGACATGGCCACCACAACAGCGGCAAACGGAAAACTCGAGATTCTGCAGCGAAAAGGAATGAAGGCGCCATCTGGCTGGATACAGGACAGGGCCGGCCGACCTTCCAAAGATCCTCACGAATTAAAGAACGGCGGTGCACTGATGCCCCTGGGTAGTGATTACGACCACGGCAGTCACAAGGGGTACTGTCTTGGATCCGTTGTCGATATCCTTTCGGCCGTGCTTAGTGGCGCTAACTACGGACCATGGGTGCCGCCGTTTGTAGCGTTCCTTGCCCCTCCTTCCGATCCCGTGGGAAAAGGGATTGGTCATTTCGTTGGCGCGATGCGGATTGATGCTTTTCGCCCTGCCGATGACTTCAAACGCCACATGGACAACTGGATCAGGCGGTTCCGATCCTCAGCGCCTGTCGAAGGGAGGGAAGGGGGGTTGATCCCCGGCGATCCGGAAAGGGAAATGGCGGCATACCGGGAAAAGCATGGAATTCCGGTGAACCCGAAGGTCATTGAAGATCTTAAAGAACTCGGTATTCGTTTTGGAACGGATTTCGGCTGACGATTGCTACTTGGTGTAAATGGAAAGTGTGGGCTTTGATGTTTTACCGCAAAGCCGCCAAGGCGCTAAGGACCGCAAAGATTTTGTATGGTTCTTTGCTACCGCAAAGAAAAAAAACAAAAAACGCTGCGTTTCCGGAAATCATTACAAGAGACAATATTCAACCCTTCAACTCTTCAACCCTTCAACCTTCCTAAAACAGTCCAAACTGTCCCAGGCTCACACCGGCACGGATAACAAGGGGGCTGTTATAGGGGGTGAACTCTCCGGGAAGGGGAGTTTCATAAAGGAAGTTGTACAGGGCTAGAAAATAGAATGAGGCCTTGCTGCCCAGGGGCTGAATAAATCCACCACCAGCCATGAAGCTGCTGTAGCCCTTGCGGCTTTCAAAGAATTCGTAACTTAGGTATTCGTATTCGGTATGGATGAATATGCCGCGGAATATCATGAACCGGGCAAAAGGTCCGCCGCCATACGAATGCGTTTTTATTGAAGGTCTGTAAAACTTATAATTGTTATACTGATAGGTCACATTTACGCCGGCCATCAGCTTTCTTGTCAGCATATAACCTATCGAGGGGGATAACAACACATAATCCTGATCGGAACCAAAGCCCAATCCCATGCCGCCGCCAAAAACCATACGCTCATTGGGTGGAACACCTTTCAGGCTATTTTCTTCGCCCTGAGCGTGTGCGATTATCGTTCCGAACGCAAGCAGGACCGCAACAGACAGTGAACGTATCATGGCCATCTTTTTTACTCTTCAACGACAATAAAGACGTCTTCGGTTTCTTTTTTCATTAAATATTTTTCGCGGGCGAACTTCTCAAGTGTCTCGTTGGTACCAAACAATTCCTGCCGGTCCTTCTCCACCTCCCTGATCTTCTCCTCATAGAATGATTTTTCATCCTCCAGGTTATTCAATTTGGAAGTAAGGGAAATCCTGGCGATAAGGTTATTCGAATCCAGAAAGGCTATCCAGGTCAGAAACAAAACGCCGGTCAAAAAATAAAAATTGCGAAAAATCTTAGGCAATCTCCTCAGCATACCGTGTAAAAAAAGTTAAACGAAGATAGGAAATAAATTCTATATCCATCGCACCGCCGGAGAAAGGGCCGCATGCACTTGCTGTTCCCTGCGGAGCGACTACATGCTTCTGCCGGGGAAACGGGCCACCTCACCCAATTCCTCTTCGATACGGAGCAACTGGTTATATTTTGCCATACGATCCGAACGGGAGGCTGAACCGGTTTTTATCTGTCCGGTATCGAGAGCAACTGCCAGATCCGCGATGGTGCTGTCCTCCGTTTCGCCCGAGCGGTGAGACATTACACTCTTATACGAATTTCGTTTTGCAAGGTTCACGGCATCGATGGTTTCAGTTAATGATCCGATCTGGTTTACCTTGATCAGGATGGCATTGGCCACGCCATCATTGATCCCTTTCTGCAATCGTTCAACGTTGGTGACAAACAGATCGTCACCCACCAGTTGCACCTTGTCGCCTATGCTCTCCGTTAGTGCCTTCCATCCTGTCCAGTCGTCCTCCGCCATCCCGTCTTCCAGCGAAATTATAGGGTATTTCTTCGCCCAGGCTGTCCAGTATTCAGCCATCTGGGCAGGCTTCAGCTTCTTACCGGACGACTTCTTAAAGTGATACACCTTTGTTTTGGTATCATAGAATTCGGAAGCAGCCGGGTCAAGGGCAATAAAAATGTCCGAGCCCGGTTTGTAGCCGGCCTTCTCGATTGCCTTCAGCACCACTTCGATAGCCTCTTCGTTTGAGGAGAGGTTAGGCGCAAAGCCGCCTTCATCGCCCACATTCGTAGACAAGCCTTTATCGTGAAGCACTTTCTTCAGGGTATGAAATACTTCAACGCCCATCCTCAGCGCTTCAGAAAAAGTGTCCGCGCCAACCGGCATCACCATAAACTCCTGGAAGTCGATAGCGTTGTCTGCGTGGCTCCCCCCGTTGAGGATGTTCATCATAGGAACCGGCAGTGTCACGGCGCCGACGCCACCGACATAGCGATACAGGGGCATTCCTGCCTCGACCGCCGCAGCCCTGGCGATGGCAAGTGAGGTTCCAAGGATCGCGTTGGCGCCCAGCTTACCTTTGTTCGGTGTTCCGTCCAGTTCGCGCATGATTTTATCCAGCAACGTTTGTTCAAAGACGCTGAACCCCGTTATCTCCGGACCGATCTTAACATTTACGTTATTGACAGCTTTCAAAACACCTTTGCCCATGAACCGTTTCTTGTCGCCATCGCGCAGCTCAACCGCCTCGTGCGTTCCTGTGGACGCACCCGAAGGCACAGCCGCACGACCAATAGCGCCGCTCTCGGTAACGACATCGACTTCAACTGTTGGATTACCGCGGCTGTCCAGGATCTGCCGCGCGCGAACGCTCTCAATTAGACTCATAGTTGGTAAAGGATTATTTTGTTACGGTTTGCAATTGGCCTTCTTTTATCAACTCCACAAAACGATCGAAAAGGTATCGGGAATCGTGCGGACCGGGTGATGCTTCCGGATGATACTGAACAGAAAAGGCCTTTTTGTCTTTCCGCCGGATACCCATGATGGTATTGTCGTTCAGGTGAAGGTGGGTTACTTCGATTTTGTTATTCAGTTCAATATCCTTCTCGTGAACCGAAAAGCCGTGATTTTGAGAAGTCATCTCTCCCTTTCCCGTGTGTATGTCTTTTACGGGATGATTCAGTCCGCGGTGTCCGTGATGCATTTTGTAAGTCGACAAACCACTGGCCTTTGCCAGAAGCTGGTGCCCCAGGCAAATACCAAAAGTCGGCCTGTCCGCTTCAACGATTTCCCGCACGGTCTCCACCGCATACGTCATGGCAGCAGGATCACCCGGGCCATTGGATATAAAGTATCCGTGCGGTTCCCATTTTTCCATTTCTTGGTATGGTGTCCTCGCAGGAAACACTTTGATGCAGCAACCCCGGTTCATCAGGTTGGTAAGTATACTTTTCTTAATGCCGAGGTCCAATGCGGCGACCCGGAAGGGCGCCTTTTCGTCGCCCACCAGGTAAGGTTCCTTTGTCGTTACCACCGAAGATAGTTCAAGACCCTCCATAGAAGGAACTTTTGACAGCTCTTCCTTCATCTGATCAGGCGTGAGCACGGAGGATATGAGGGCGTTCATGGCGCCTCTGTTGCGAATGTGCCGGACCAGCATGCGGGTGTCGACATCGGCTATCCCCACGATATTGTGCTTCTCGAGATAGTGCTGGAGACTTTCAAGGGAAGCTTTACGGCTGAATTCTTTTGAGAAATCATTGACTACCAATCCGGCTATCTGGGGAACGTGCGACTCCTGCTCACCGTCAATGGTTCCGTAATTTCCAATATGGGCGGTTGTGTTCACGATGATCTGACCGTAGTAAGAAGGGTCGGTATAGATCTCCTGGTATCCCGTCATACCCGTGTTGAAGCAGATCTCGCCGCCGGTAGTTCCTGTCTTGCCGATGGACGTGCCCTCTACCAGCAGGCCATCTTGGAGTAGGAGGTAAGCTCTTTTCTGCATATTGGCTACAAAAATAAAAGACGATTCGATGGAAACGGACTATTCCTGTTATTTTCTGCTGTTGGCATGAAAATAAAAAAGGGATTGCGGTAAACCGTCAATCCCTTGTAATATAAATCGTTTGCGATCACTCTTCTTTTTTGCCTTTCTTCCTGGCAACTGTTTTTTTGGCTGCTGTTTTCTTTGCTGTTTTTTTGGCAGGCTTTTCTTTCGCTTCTGCAGCTTCTTCTCCACCCTCCGATACCGATGTGCCGGCGCTTTCCTCAGCGGCAGACGCCTCTGCTTTCTTCGTGCTCCTCCTGCCTCTCCGGGTTCTGGCTTTCTTCACCGCACCTTCTTTTGTATACAGGTCATTGAAGTCCACCAGTTCGATAAGGCACATTTCGGCGCTATCTCCAAGGCGTGCCTGTCCCAGTTTGATTATTCGCGTATAGCCACCGGGCCTATCGTTGATCCTGGAAGCTACCTCGCCGAACAGTGTTTTTACGGACTCTTTATCCTGCAGGTAGGAGAAAACCATCCTGCGCGAGTG
>DATBVZ010000600.1:0-4493 GCA_036515095.1 Cyclobacteriaceae bacterium
GTTTAGGTTTTGAGTGAAGTTTCCTCAATGACTTTTCGTGAACACAGTAGCCCACATTCAATAAAACCACCTTTCAATCCGAGGCCAACCTCAACACAACGTTCTTATTCAGGAACCAACGTATAGGTTTCGCCCTTTACGGTTTCGAAGTCGATTACATATCCTCCCGGAGATCCCAGGTCGATGGATGTACCGTTTGAATGATCAACGAAGGGCAATCGTGCCGGAGTGAACAAAAGCGGATTTGAATTGTCACCGGCGGCAGGTTGATAAGACGTTCCGACCACTTTTAACGGGATCTGACTCCTGACCCTGCAACTGCCCCCTAGCCCGGAAGTGATCCAGGCCTTTTTTAGTTGTCCGCTATTCCATTCAAGGCGGACCTCAAAACCGCCGCGGGCTCTGATCCCGTCGATACGACCATCCTTCCACGCGTCGGGAAGAGCCGGCAGCAAATGCAGCTCGCCGAGGTGGCTTTGCATCAGCATCTCGGTAATCCCGGCAGTACCGCCAAAATTTCCGTCGATCTGAAAAGGCGGATGCGCATCAAAAAGATTGGGATACGTGCCGCCTCCCTTGGCCTCACTCTTCCTGGGGCCGATATACGTAAGTCCATCCTCCAAAATTTTCAAGGCATGATTCCCGTCATGAAGCCGCGCCCACCAATTTATTTTCCAGGCCATGGACCAACCCGTGCTTACATCGCCGCGGTGAACAAGGGATTGCTTCGCGGCCCTTGCCAATTCGGGCGTGATCCCGGGACTGATCTGACTTCCCGGGTGCAGACCAAACAGGTGCGAAAGATGACGGTGCTTGTCCTCCGGATCATCCCAATCCATAAACCACTCCTGCAATTGACCGTACTGACCGATCTGGTAAGGGTAGAGTTTTTTGATGGCGGTCTCCAGTCTGTTCTTTATGGAATCATTCTCCTGAAGATGATGAATCGCTGCAAGGCAAGCCTGAAACAGTTCGCGTGTAACCGCCATGTCCATCGTCGTTGCCATGCTGACCTGGTATTCCTTACCCTCTATTTTAAAGACATTTTCGGGTGATGTGGAAGGATTGGTCACAAGATACCCATCGGGTCCTTCGACTAGCCAGGACAGCAAAAATTGTGCGGCCCCTTTCATCAGCGGCCAGGCCGTATCCTTCAGGTACTTCTCATCGCCCGTAAATAAATAATGTTCCCACAAATGCAGGCTGAACCAGGCACCGCTCATTGGCCAACAGGCCCATCGCGCCTGGCTTCGTGTATCCCATTCATATCCCCCTGGAGGTGAGGTCTTCGCCCAGATGTCGGAGTTGTGGTGGGCGCACCATCCTTCCATGATCCCGTAATTCACTTTTGCGGTTTCTGCCCCATTAACGGAAAGACTTTTCACAAAGTCCAATAAGGGTTCATGGCATTCTGAAAGGTTGGCCGATTCCGCAGGCCAGTAGTTCATTTCGGTATTGATATTGGTCGTATAGTTGCTTCCCCACGGTGGCTGTATGTGATCGTTCCATAATCCCTGGAGGTTGGCCGGAGGTGAGCCGGGACGTGAACATGAAATGAGAAGATACCGGCCGAATTGATAATACAGCGCTATCAATCCGTCGTCGCGATGTCCTTCGTTGAACCTGAGCAGCCGATCATCAGTAGGCAATGCTGCATATTGCGAAGTACTTCCAAGGCTGAGGCTTACCCGGTTAAAAAGGAATTGGTAGTCTTTGGCATGGGCTTGTCGCAACTGAGAATAAGCTTTTTCAAAACCCGGGTTATTTCCGGATTCCCTGGAAGGATCCTTGCCCTGCAGACCCGGCGACTTGTCGTAACCGTTGAAACTTGTTGCTTCCGACAGGTACAGTGTGATCGCATCGGCCCCGGTAACGACAATGGCTGAGTCGCCATACTGTATTGCGCCTCCTTCATTTTTGATCGTTAGCCGGACTTCAAAATTCATCCCTTCTCCATCTTCCCTGTCATAAACAATTTGTAGCGGATCGGAATCCCTGCTCGCCACATACATCGGAGCTTTGCCTTTCAACACCAGGGATTCGTCTTCGGATCGCGTGCTGAACATCAACTTGCTGTTCATTGACGCGTTGAAGGATATTCTTCCCTTTTTGCTTGCTGTCAACCGGATCACCATCAACTTGTCCGGATAACTGGCAAACATTTCCCGTCTATAGGTAACCCCTTTCAGACGATAGGAAACAGAGGCGATAGCAGAATTCAGATCGAGTTCCCGTCTATAGTCGGAAACAAGCGAGTCTGTCAATCCAAAATCAAGGTATAGGTTAGCCATATGAAGATACCGCGCAGAGTACGGTCCCTGCATTTTCTTCCAATAACGCTCTGCCAGGGCATAGTCGCCTTCCATAACTGCATTGCGCAAAAGCGGCAGGAATTTGGGGCCATTCGGATTGTTCCCCGGGTTAGGATAGCCGGACCAAAGCGTATTATCGTTTAGCTGAAGACGCTCCTTGCCAACATGGCCAAATACCATCGCGCCCATCGTACCATTTCCAAGGGGTAACGCTTCCTCCCAAACGGAGGCGGGATGGTTATACCACAAACGAAGATCATCGGCCTTCTCCTGACCGGAAACGCAAACGAAGTAATTCGAAAATGCTGCAATGAGCAGATAGTGATAACGATTAGCCATAGTCATACGATAAGCCGGTCAAAACGCGCTGCCTACCTGATCGGCGGGAGCATTTTAAGAAAAAACCAACCTCCTCAGATTCTTGTCTCAAATATTATGTTGAACAATTCCATAGCGTTAAATGAAACAGTTCAACAAGGTGCAAGAATCGTTCAAATCCATTCATTTTACAAAGGAAACCTCATTAAATCTCGTCCATCTGCGATGCATATGCGCATTGTTGGCAAATGTGCCTGCTTCTATCTATGGTGCCGGGAGCATCGTTCTTCTTTATTCTCTGGTTCCATTTGGTTATCAAATCTTCATCTTACCAGTGACACCTGAGTTTGGTGTTTAGTAGCCTTAAGCTGCTCCTGTCACTAACGAAAGTCTTCATCAGCTTCCAGGTATTCCTGGCCGCGATAAGCTCAGTGCGGTCACCTTCGGGGAGTCCGGTGATCTCGAGCAGTTGCTGAAAGATCTTTTTGTTGGGCGGGATCCTGGACGCTGGCCATTGCCCAGCTCACCATCAGTTCTCGCACGCTCAGGACCGCCGGAGAAAAACCGGTTAGCGCATTGCGATATGAACAGGCCGCCTGATTCCTGAAGCCCTCTGCGGAAGGGCCGTCGCATTTCTCCCATTGGCGCCAGAATCACCCGCTTCAATCCTGATTTTTGCGGATTCGGTCTTTCACCCCGACGCTAAGGCCGGGGAGGGCAAAAAAATTTTATACCTTCTTGTCCGGATTTTCCCGGGCGATCCGTCATATGATCAAAATGTTTAACCTTAAATACTCTTACCATGGAAAAGTACATGTATCTCTTTCGCGGCGGTGACGTCAGCACCCTGTCGCCGGAACAGCAACAGGCGCACATGCAGAAATGGTTTGCCTGGGTTGAGAAGCTCACCAAACAGGGCCGTTATGTTGCCGGTGAGCCATTGCTGCCGGGCGGGAAAACGGTATCCGGCTCGAAGAAGGCAGTAACCGATGGACCTTTCACCGAGAGCAAGGAAATTATCGGTGGCTTTTTCACCGTTTATGCCAGCACGCTGGATGAAGCAGTGGAGATGTCCAAGGAGTGTCCCGATTTCGAATTTGACGGAAGCGTTGAGGTCCGGGAGATCATGAAGATCGACGTACCGGCCTGAGAAGCTGGGCCTCCGTTTATCAACATGATTTTGGTAGTTTTGATGTATGGAGGAACAGGAGCTAAATAAGCTTGTCGGCCACCTTTTCCGCCACGAGGCGGGGAGGATGGCCGCCGTGCTTACGCGCCTGCTTGGATTCAATGCCTTTGACCTTGCAGAAGATATTGTTCAGGATTCCCTGCTGCAGGCCATGTCGGTGTGGCGATACAAAGGAATTCCTGAAAATCCGTCGGCATGGCTGTATACAGTAGCCAGGCGGAAGGCTCTCGACTCACTTCGCCAGAAGAAAACACACGATCATCACCATGGCAGGATAAGGGCAGCGCTTCAATCGGAGTGGACACTTTCGACCACCGTCAACCGGATGTTCCGGGAAACGGAGATTGAAGACAGCCAACTAAGAATGATCTTCGCCTGCTGTCATCCTTCGATTCCTTATGATTCCCAAATTGCCCTTACGCTGAAAGCGCTGTGCGGATTAAGTGTTCGCGAAATCGCCCACAGCTTCCTGACCCGGGAAGAAACAATAGCCAAGCGGATTTACCGGGCCAGAGAAAAAATCAGGGAGGAAAAGGTCGAACTTGATTTGCCGCCGCCGGCCACTATCCCCGGCAGGCTCGATGCTGTCCTCCATACGCTCTACCTCCTCTTCAATGAGGGCTACAACACCACGGCGGGCGAGCAGCTTCTCCGTGATGACCTTTGCGAGGAAG
>DATBVZ010000601.1:0-3965 GCA_036515095.1 Cyclobacteriaceae bacterium
CTGATTCCAACAATTAATGACACAGAAAACCCAATTCTCACCTCCCCAACTCGCCCAGAAGCTCCTGGTGAGCTTTCTGCGGGATGATCTTGTGGAAGAAGTATGCGGTGACCTGGAAGAGAAGTTTTATTCGACAGTTAAAAATAAATCAGGGTTTAGAGCAAAGCTTGACTACTGGTACCAGGTGTTGAACTATGTGCGTCCCTTTGCCATGCGAAAATCAAAATCAACCTACTTAGATCATTACGCCATGTTTCAAAACTATTTCAAAATAGGCTGGAGAAATCTTCTGAAACAGAAAATGTATTCCTCCATCAAGATCGGGGGTTTTGCCCTTGGCCTTGCCGCCTGTTTCCTGATTGGTTTATTTATTAAACAGGAACTGGAGTATGACTTGCATTATCCCCGGAAAGATCGCATTTACAGAGTTTTCAGAGAAAGTGTAAGAAACGGAGAGCTAAGGAAACAGGTCTGGTTTCCGGCGCCCATGGCCGGAGTCCTGCAGGAGGATTATCCCGAAATCGAAAAAGCGGGGCACTACCTGTCAGGCTCCATTTTTGGTGGAGGAGGCAACGAGATCAGACCTTCTGATGAGCCCGAGAACACCCATGAAGAGGGTTTTGCCTACATGGATCAGGCACTCCTGGAGATCCTGGAAATCCCATTCCGATACGGCAGCCCCGGGCGTGCGCTCGTGGAACCCAACACCATTGTGATCACCAAACGTAAGGCCGATAAATATTTTCCCGGTGAAAATCCCATCGGAAAGTCATTTATACTGAACAACAATGAAGGTAATTTGCTCAAAGTATCAGGCGTAATCGAAGACTTTCCGGTCACTTCCCACCTGCAATGTGATTTCATTCTTTCCCTGTCAGGACGCGAATTCTGGCCAGGTGAACAGACGGACTGGCGCGGAAGTAATTATTTTGATTATGTCCTGGTTCAACCGGGAACGGATATTGCGCTGCTTGAAAAGAAACTATCTTCCATTACCGAGAGATATTATTTACCCGCCGCCATTGAAGCCGGAGGAGACGCCGATGAGATAGGATGGATCAACAGTCTGCGGATAAAATTGCAGCCCGTAAGTGACATCTACCTTAATCGCTATGGGATTGGGGATGACCTGAACCACGGCGACATGCGCTATGTCTGGTTGTTCGGAACAATTGCCGGGTTTATCCTCCTTATAGCCAGCATTAATTTTATCAATTTGTCAACCGCCAGGTCTGCCAATCGGGCGAAGGAAGTAGGGCTCCGCAAAGTCGTGGGCTCGGTTAGGACAAGTCTGATTAAACAATTCCTGACCGAGTCTCTGATTTACAGTTTAGCCTCATTTGTGCTTGGCCTTCTCCTGGCATGGTTGCTTTTGCCCTACTTTAATTTGCTCCTGTCAAAGTCACTGATCTTTCCCTGGCGGGAAACATGGCTTCTGCCTGTACTGCTGACAGGAGCGCTGGTAGTTGGAGCTTTGGCCGGTCTTTATCCCGCATTTTATCTTTCTTCATTCAAACCCATCCAGGCCCTCAAAGGAAGTGTGCTCCGGGTTGGTAAAGCATCTGCTACAAGAAGTTTTCTGGTCGTTTTTCAGTTCACCATTTCTATTGCATTGATCGTGGGAACGATTGTCATTGACCGGCAGATGGACTATATCCTTACCAAGGATTTGGGTTATGATAAGGAGCAGGTGTTGATCCTGCAGGGCACGCGCACGCTGGATGACAGGATCGTGACCTTCAGGGATGAACTATTGCGTTTGCCCGGGGTGAAAAGTGCATCGATCAGCGGGTTTTTTCCGGTGGAGGGTACCAGGCGAAATGGAAATGATTTCTGGAAGGACGTTAAGACGGATGCAAGTGAAGCTGTCAATGGGCAGCGATGGTTTGTGGATCCTGATTACGTGGAAACCATTGGTTTGAGAATAGTAAGTGGGAGGGATTTCTCTGCCAATATCGCATCCGATTCACAGGCGATCGTAATCAATCAGGCCATGGCAAAAGGTCTGAATCTCAACGATCCTATCGGGCAACGTCTTACCAGCGGTTGGGAAACCTGGACAGTGATTGGGGTGATAGAGGACTTTCATTTTGAGTCGCTGAGGAATGCGATTGAGCCCTTGAGCCTGGTGATGCGTCGCGACAACAATGCGGTAGCCGTGAAGGTATCCACTACCGATATGCAGGGCGTAATTGCGGCCATAAGCAAAGTATGGAAGGAATTTTCACGGAAGCAGCCCATCCGGTACACTTTTCTGGATCAGAGTTACGCAAGGATGTATGAGGATGTGAAACGCACAGGACTCATCTTTACCAGTTTTGCAGTTCTGGCGGTTGTTGTTGCCTGCCTTGGTCTGTTGGCTCTTTCGACCTTTCTGGCGGAGCAGCGGGGCAAGGAAATCAGCATAAGGCTGGTTTTAGGTGCATCCCTGGGGAGCATTTTCAATTTACTTACCCGGAATTTTTTGAAGCTCGTGCTGATCTCTTTTGTGCTGGCCGTGCCAATAGCCTGGTATATGATGCAAAAGTGGCTGGAGGACTATGTATACAAAATTGAGATCGGTTGGGATTTGTTTGCGATTGCCGGTGTAATAGCTGTTTGCATATCCCTGCTGACCATAAGTTATCAATCAATAAAAGCAGCACTGACAAATCCGGTTAACGGTTTGAGGTCGGAGTAACTGTCTGAATCAGGATATCCAGGATTAGAGGATCAACAGGATTTGATCAGGATGGGTTGGATCGCAATTAATAGTTGGTAGGATATAAATAAATAAGAAATGAAGGACGAATTGATAATCATTATCCTGGCGGAGACCGGATCTTTAGCCTCAGCCCTCCAGGAAAGCCGGTATCAGAACAATTAATAAAAGTCCCATGAAACCTTTTTTTGCAGGGCCAGTATACACTTAACCAAAGCCTCGGATCTTAGCCAACTGACCGCCTCATGCTCAAAAACTACCTTAAAACCGCCTGGCGCAACCTTTATAAGAGCAAAACCTTCTCCCTGATCAATGTCTTTGGCCTTGCCCTGGGCCTCGCGTGCAGCCTACTTATCCTCCTTTGGGTACGAGAGGAAAGGAAAATGGATGCTTTTCATGAGCATGATGCGCAACTGTATTCGGTTTTCGAAAGACAGTATCATGACGGCCAGATCGACGCCGGACATTATACTCCCGGGATACTGGCGGATGAATTGAAACAGACCATGGCCGAAGTGAGGTATGCAACAGGCATGGCGTGGAATGAAGAGAACACCTTTTATGCCAACAATAAAATACTGAAACAGGAGGGCAACTATGCCGGAGAGGATTTTTTTAAGATGTTCAGCTATCCTTTGCTGCAGGGTGATCCGGAGACGGTGTTGAAGTCGCCCCTCGATGTCGCAATTACCAGAAAAATGGCTGAAGACTTTTTTGGTTCGGCGGATGCGGCCTATGGTCAAACCATCCGGTATGACAACCGGAAGGACATGAAGATAACGGCCGTTTTTGAGAACACTCCTTACAACAGCTCTTTTCAATTTGATTATATCCTTAGCTGGGAAACTTTTCTTGAAAACCAAAGCTGGGCCAGGAATTGGGACAATAACGGACCCCACACCTTCCTCATGCTTCAGCCGGGCACCGATGTAGCCGCTTTTGAAAACAAGATCCGCGACTTCATGGATCTTCACACGGAGAACAAGAATTTTGTGGTCAGGTTCGGGCTTCAGCGGTTCAGCGAGCAGTACCTGCATTCAAACTTCGAGAACGGTGAAATAGCGGGAGGCAGAGTAAAGTATGTAAGGCTGTTCAGCGTTATCGCCGTTTTCATCCTGCTGATCGCCTGTATCAATTTTATGAACCTCACTACGGCCAGATCGGTAAAGCGGGCTAAAGAAATCGGTATCCGGAAAGTTGCCGGCGCATTCCGGGGTGCGCTAATCCGCCAATTCATCGGCGAGGCATTACTGATCGTAGTGTT
>DATBVZ010000602.1:0-10249 GCA_036515095.1 Cyclobacteriaceae bacterium
AAGTGGTATATACCGGTGCATTTCACCATACACATTGATATTCTTGATTACCCGGCTATCGTATGCCTTCAGACCACAATTAAAATCGTGCAATTTTATCCCTGAAAGCAGGCGCGTCACATAGTTGAAAAACCGGGAGGGGATTGTCTTCGATAGGGGGTCCCGGCGTTTCTTTTTCCATCCTGAGACAAGGTGATAGCCTTCCTTCGTAACCATTTCGTGGAGTGCGGGGATTTCATCCGGGCTGTCCTGCAGGTCCGCATCCATGGTGATTACCACCTGGCCGGATGCCGCCCTGAAACCCGTCTGGAGCGCGGCCGACTTCCCGAAGTTCCGGTTTAACCGTAGGCCTTTGAAGCGCCGGTCCTTGTCATTGACAGCCGCGATCCGCCCCCATGAAGAATCCATGCTGCCGTCATCAACAAAAATTACCTCAAAGGAAAAACCGTGTTCTTCCATAACACGGCTGATCCATTGACTTAACTCGGGTAATGATTCTTCCTCCTCATATACCGGAATGATGACGGTTATTTCCGGGTTCATCAGCTTCTAGAATACAGGTTGCGGATTCTTCTTTTGTGTAAAGATACTCACAATTACCGCGATCAATACACTAAAGAAAATCCCAAAAAAGAAATAAATCGGCCAAAAGAGCTTTTTCATCCATTCCATCGACGTCTCGATCTGACTGTCGGGCATTCCTTGCTCCTCGAATTTCATGCGCTGCATTTCATAAACCGGTTCCATTGCGGTAGGCTCGATAAAGGCCGTATAGATCCATGTGAACAGTCCTCCGATCACCACGGACACCAAAGCCATCCAGAATCCGATTGCCACACCCTGGCCATAGCTCATAAACCCATCTCCGGACTGCTTGAACTCTTTGTGCGCCAGGATGATCAGAATCACGCCGATGGCAACGTGCAAAAAACTCCACTTGTTGTCAAAGGCGTTCATCCCGGTTAATGTGAGAACCAGGAAAATGAATACTCCGATACCGGCAGAAATCAATCCGAATTTGACTCCGACTTTACGTGTACTGGCGGGCTTTACGTTTATGTTATCTTGCATGCTATTGGTTTTTGGGTTGTTTTCTTAAAATTACAGATAAGACAATACTTACAAAAAGACCGATCAATATACCCTGACCGAAGTAAGAAACGGCCAGCATCCTGCTGTTTGTCGCGGGCAGCAATGAAAGATTACGGTCGTACACCGCCTTGCCTATGGTTTTTATGTCTTCTTCAGAGAACCCTTTCAGATAGGCTGTCATTGCCTCAATATAGGAAGATACAAAATTTTTCTCCAGCGCAGCAAATACCAGGACGCCCAGCGATCCTATTATCGCCGCAATAAAAACCAGCATATAGCTTCCGATCATCCCCTGGAAGAAATGGAGCACTCCGTAGTTAATGTTGTCGCGAAATTCTTTCAGCGCAAAAAGTATGAAGACGCCGAACAGGACAATTCGAAAATCAAAGTACGGCGAGATGAGCAGCGGGTGCTGGCCGATATAGAAGGTGCCGATCAACAGGAGCACCATAACGACTCCCGCTATGGAGCCGTACCGTAAAGCGATAATAAACAATGGGTGCCTTCGAAGTCTCATCTATTGGTCTGTCCAGAAACGGCTATTGTTGAATACGGCCACTGCCTTTCCTGTAATCTTTTTTCCCCACCAGGGTGAATTCTTTGACCGCGACCGGTTTGTGGAATCATCCAGGATCCATTCCATGCCGGGATCAAGCAACGTCAGGTTGGCCACTGCGTCAGTTTCGATACCCGGTACTTCAAGGTTTAACAAGCGGCGCGGATTCGCAGTAACCTTTTCGATCAGCGTGGTGTAGTCAACCCAGCGCATCAGTGCTACCAGATTTGCTGCAAAGGTCTGCAGGTTGATCATTCCGAACTCGGCCTGGTCAAATTCCATTTTCTTGCTCTCTTCGTCCTGCGGAACGTGGCCGCTGCAAATCACGTCTATTGTTCCGTCCCTGATCCCCTTAATGAGCGCATCCTGATCCGCCTTTTCGCGAAGCGGTGGGTTCACCTTGTAGCTTGTCTCAAAACCGGCGACGCATTTGTCGTCCAGCAGGGGTTGATACGAAGCTATATTGCAGGTGATCTTCATTTTCTTCTTTGCCGACCGGACCAGATCAACAGACTTTGCGGTTGAAAGTTTACTCAGGTGGAGGCGGCCACCGGCATAACCCAGTATCTCCAGGTTCTTGCTGACGACTATCTCTTCAGCAACCCGGGGCATTCCCTTAAGTCCCAGCATCGTGCTTTGAATGCCTTCATGCATCTGACCGAACATATTCAGCCAGATGTCTTCCGGAAGATCGATCAACAGGCCGTCGAATTTCTGAAGATACTGGAGTGATTTAAGCAGGATATCCGTGTGCCAAAGGGGCTTAAGGCCATCGGTAAAGGCTATTGCGCCCGCCTCGTGAAGGTCGATCATTTCAGTGAGTTCTTCCCCCTTGCAGTTCTTTGTTACTGCGGCCATCGGATAAATGCCTACAAGCCTGCCGGCATTTCCCCTGGTGATGTAGGATATCTCGTTTTTTGTCTGCACGGCCGGCTGGGTATTTGGCAGCATGGCCATTCCTGTGAATCCGCCGGCAGCAGCGGCCTCCGCAGCGGATTCAAGGTCCTCCTTATATTCCATTCCCGGGTCTCCGACAAAGGTTCCCAGATCAAACCATCCCGCAGAAAGTTTCATTCCGGCTGCCTTGATTACCTTGTCGGCACTGAAGTTCTTGTCGCCTATGGATGCGATCCGGCCGTCGTGTATCAATACATTCTTTTCCTTTTTGTGATGCTGCGAATTGCTGTCGATGATTTCAGCTCCCTGAATAAGGATTTTCATTCCATGGTATAGGTTAATTACGCTTTCCTGCCGGCACCACCCTGCTCATATTTGCTTCTGTCATAATCCACTTTCCGCACCCGGTTAATGCTACTGCCTCAGGAACCGGATCAGCAGAATTTCGATCAGCAGAAAGAGAAGTGCGAGCGTCAGGGCATATTTCCACAAGGGTTCGCCCAAATATCTGGCTTTTATTTCGTTGCTGAAAGCTTCTGTTGAGCCAGCCTGAAAAATGGTCACATGAGAGCCCTCACCAAGGTGATTCAAAACCTCTTCTGTGCGGTAGGTGGCCATGAGTGACTCATCCCTATCGAGGTTGAAGGCGAGGAGGTCAAGCGTATCTTCCGGTGCGGTGACATAATAAAATCCCCGGGTAAGTGAATAGCCGGGAATATCAAGAAGCACACGATCGCCCACGATCCGCTGCGCCGGAATAATTTCCTGGTCGCCCTTGAGCCGGAGCGATTCTTCACCAGCCAGCGAGTCGACTTTAAGTGAAACGAAATTTTCACTCAGGCTGTAGTACAGCCGGGATGCATTTTTCCTGGCCGTGGAAGCCATCCGGTACATCACCGGAACAAACAGTGCATTCTTGCTGAAATCAGTGAAGGTTTCCTGCAGGGGGGTAGCAAGGACATACAATCGACCCGACTGCATATAGGACGACAAAAAGGGGGTTCCGTTCTTAAACCGGAGAATTGCCGACCTGTCGTCGCCCCACTCCAGGTACTTGGTGGCGCGTGGCATGGCCATACCCACAGACCGCTCTTCGAAAACATTTTCAAAAAATGGATTGCTGAAATCCGGGACGTCCAATTCCTGCATGATAGCTTCCTCTTCCGCCGATACAGGCAATTGCAGCAGTGCCCGGTACGATTCAACATTTCCTTTTGGTCCCGGGATAAACAGGAGCGTTCCGAAGTTATTCAGGAAAGTGCGCAAGGCAAGCGTCAGTGACTCATCCGGATTGATACCGTTAACCACAACCAGGTCGGCCTGGCTGAGAAGGCTGTAGTTGAAATTACCCGCAGGGAAACCGTTATAGTTGAATACCTGCCGGTTGCCAAAAACCTGTTCAACAGCAGTGGACTGGGAAGAAGCCTTTATTTCCAGTACGTTGATCCTTTCGGTATAATTGAGCGCCAGGTAAAAGTCATTGTCAAAGCTTACAGGGAGATCGTTAAAAGTTACATGCGCCTTATTAAGCCCGGTAAGTCCGGTCGCCAGGTCAAAGCCCACTTCACTTACCCCTCCTGCCGGAATGGTGACCGCTGTAGTAGCCGCTTGTATGCCGTTGATCGTCAGTTTCAAATTGAGCTGTTCCCTTTCGCGATTCCCGTCATTTCTGACCTTCACTCGTAAGGAATTCTTTTCCTGCCCGATGGCGAATGGATTGTCCAGGTACGCCGTGTCCACAAATACGTTATCACTTACGGAAGGGTAGATGGGTACCAGATGCCATCGGACGTTGGTGTCTGCAGGTTCGGGTGAGCCAAAGGTGGACCGCTGGAAATCGGAAACCCAGAAGACCTCCTCATCAGCACCCCGTTCAGCAAGCCTTATCCGGGTCATGACATCCGCGGCAGTCCTGCTTACGGGGGATAGTTTAACCTGTGTAAGAAGATCGATGACTTCGTCCCTCGCTTTAAGGGAATTGGAGAACGGCGCAAAGTCATTGGTAATTAGCCGGTACCGGGTATCCGGGGGGAAGAGGTTCACAATTTCCTGCACGAAGGCCACTCCAATATCGAGCGCCCGTCTCCGGCCTTCCAACTGGGCTGACATACTCAATGAATTATCAAGGTAGATGGTGATGTCGCGGTGGCTGTCGAGCTGGTCGGTGGCCGGAATAATTGGCTGTGCGAAAGCCAGCACAAGAAAGAGAAGCACCAGTATTCTGGAAAGGAGGATCAGGTAGTGCTTCAGCTTTCTTTTGGCGGTTGTAACCTCCTTGACCTGTTTCAGAATGCGCGTATTGGAAAAGAAGACGCGTCTGGTTTTCCTGAAATTGAAGAGGTGGATAATAACGGGAATAGCGAGAACACACAGGGCCCAAAGAAACGCGGGATAGAGGAAATTCATCAGCAGGCAAAGTTAATCCTTAATTACTAACCAGTAACGTCCCTTGTTCAAATTTTGATTGTTGGACTCCTGACTTTTATTCAAGACGCTGATTATTTCTATGAAATCAAACTATTTGATGATGCAACGGCCGGAGAATTCCCCGGCCGGAGCAGCGCGCTGGTTTCATTACCCACTCCTGAAAAAGCAACGGCATCCCGGTAGTGCATTATTTGAGCCCCATAGGGTGATGCGTCAGTCCGGAAAGACACCGGGAGCCCGGAAGGCTGGGGATACTGCCCGCTTGCAAACAGCGTAAAATGGAAAGCAGGGCGTTCATCTCCCTGGATGTGCGCCCTGCACAAAGGTCATTGCTTCGCCCCCAGCATAACCATATCGTTAACATTGATCTCGGTAATGTACTTTTTCTCCCCTGCTGTCGATTCGTAGGCGCGGTGAACGAGTTTTCCCTGTACGGCTACTTCGTTACCCTTCTTAAGGTACTTGCCGGCCACTTCTGCAAGTTTTCCCCATATCACAATGTTATGCCATTGTGTGTCTTCGACTTTTTCACCTTTTTGATTCTTGTAGGTGTCCGTGGTGGCGATCGTAAAGGATGCCTTCTGCCGTCCCTGGTCAAACGTTCTTACTTCCGGATCCTTTCCCAGGCGTCCGATGAGTTGCACACTGTTTCTCAGATAGTTCATAATTGAAATTGGATTAAGTTGAACATACAATTTTGGGCCAGCCAGCAGTCCTACCGTGACTGACGGAACAAAGTTGAAGGAGGATTTTTCCATTAGTCGTATATTAAACGCTTATTATCGATTATATTCGTTTGTAATCGTTTACAAACGGATAATCAGGACTCCAAAAACCCTCTAAATGGCTTCCAAAGCGATAAAAACGTGTCTGGAATGCGGAGATCGCGTTACGGGACGAGTAGACAAAAAATTCTGTTCGGATACCTGCAGGATCAGCTACAACAACCGGATGAATGCGCCGGCTACCCGGTACGTAAGGAATGTAACCCATGCCCTGATGAGGAACCGCAGAATTTTACAGGCTCTTAACCCTACCGGCAAGATCAGGGTATCCGGAGATCAATTGGCGGGAGCAGGATTTGATTTCCGGTATTTCACCAGCCAATATACCACCCGTGACGGCGCCGTATATCACTATTGTTTTGAACAAGGGTACCTGAAAATGGATAAGAATTATTACCTGCTCGTGATAAAAAAAGATATTTAAAATCGCGGGGACATCCTGCTTTCGGGCTCCTGCAGCTGATTGGGGTAAAAAACACACGATTTTTCACAATACCGCTGGTGCCTTCGCGGACCTGATCGGGGTTTATATTTATCCTTATTCGGTTGCGCTATTCGCCAATTCTTTTGAAATTTAACTATGACTACGAAGAGCCCAAGAAAGATTCGGTTCTATTCGACCGAAAGGTGGAAAGAATTGCCAACAAAAAAAGGCGCAACGCAGAAGCGCTACGCTATCTCGAACCACGGCAGGATAGCCAGTTTTACGAAGAAGATCGAAGAGGGAACCATTCTGAAGACAAGGTTAACTCAACGATATCCAAGCATCACCATCAAGGTTGGTGGTAAGAACATTAACTACTATATCCACCGTCTGGTCGCCGAGCAGTTTGTAAGAAGACCTTCACCACGGCACAATTTTGTGATCCACCTGGACCACAAGAAAGAAAACAACCATTCCTCCAACCTGAAGTGGGTAACGCATGCGGTACAGATTGAACACGCCAAAAAAGATCCCGCATTCCTGGCCCAGCTTACACCGTATCAGGGCAAGAAGCTGAACGCCGACCGCGTAAAGGTGATCAAACGGAAGCTGGCAACCGGCAGAACAAGAATGAAAATCCTGGCCAAACAATTCGGGATCTCTGAAATGCAGCTTTATCGCATCAAATCAGGAGAAAATTGGTCGCATGTAAAAATCTGAATTCCCGGCATTACGTTGCAATCCCGATCCGGCGATGGTACCCGGTAGCCCTTTCATTGAATGGCAAATTGATGTAAAGTACTTTACCCTCAGCCATCGCCGAAATTTTCTCGACATCGATAAAGTATGGGATCGGTTTGTCAAAAATTATCCGCGGAACCGGCATCGCGATTTCCGGGGTTTGATTCGCTCCCTGGAAAACAGTCAGCCGGTTGAAATTTACTTCAATATTTAGCTTGCTCAAGTCTACTCCGGGTACGCGTATTTCCAGCATCTGACCCACGTCCGATGGCTTAAAAGCCACCCGTGGCTCGCTGACGCCACCACCCATGGTGTTCAGAATGTCTCCGGAAAGCGCTAATGCCGTAATAAAATCATTGGTCTTTCTCATCGCTAAGGCCTCCTGTTTTTTTCATACATATCCTCAAGACCTGTACCATAATTATTACCCGCCAAAGCGTCACACTCCCTGGTGCCTGTTTTGTCAAATTGTCTTCCTAAATTGCCCGCGACATCGAAAAATATTCCTTTTTGGCACCTTAATCCCTTACCAATGAGAGCATCTTTGTTTACCGTGTTGTGGTTATTTTCCGCATTTGGCTACAGCCAGTCGCTGGGCGTGGCCACAACTCCTGCCGATGTAGAACTTGATCCCCAACGACTTGCACGGATAGACCAACTGGTCAGCGATTATATCGCCCAGAAAAAAATACCCGGAGCGGTCGCCATGATCGTGCGAAACGGAAAGGTCGCCTATTGGAATGCCTTTGGCGTTAGCGACGTTGCCAGCAAAAGAGCACTGAAAAAAGACGACATATTCCGAATTGCCTCGCAGTCTAAAGCAGTTACCAGCCTCGCTGTAATGATGCTTTTCGAGGAGGGAAAGTTTTTGTTGGATGATCCCCTGTCGCGGTATATTCCCGAATTCGGCGATCCCAAAGTCCTGACTGCCTTTAGCCCGGAAGACTCCACATTCACCGCGGTGAAGGCCAATCGCCAGATCACCATCCGGGACCTGCTTACCCACACCTCAGGAATCGATTATGCAGCCATAGGCAGCAGGGAATTTACGGCTATCTATGCTAAAGCCGGCGTCCCCAGCGGGATCGGCAACCAGGCAAACGCGCTGCGGGAAAAAATGAGGGTCCTCGCCTCCCTGCCCCTGAAGCATCATCCCGGCGAACACTTCACCTACGGACTGAATATGGACGTGCTGGGGTACCTGGTCGAGGTGCTTTCAGGAATGACGCTGAATGATTTCTTTCAAAAAAGAATTTTCGATCCGCTCGGAATGAAGGATACCTATTTTTACGTGCCGCGCGAAAAACACAACCGGGTGGTAGCCTTGCATGAGATCGACAAGAATCAGGTTATCAAAGTAGGCCACCCCGTTTATGACAATGTCAATCCGGAATACCCAACCTCCGGGGGTACCTATTTTTCAGGGGGTGCAGGACTCTCCTCCACCGTCGAAGATTATGCCCGATTCCTGCAGTTGTTTTTGAACAAAGGAGAGCTCAACGGCGTAAGACTGCTTGGCCGGAAAACCGTAGAGTTGATGCTGACTCTGCAAACAAGGGAACCGATCAACAGTCAGGTCGGACTTGGCTTCGGACTGGAAACCGAAAACAATGATCACAGAAGCATTGTGTCCCTGGGAACCTTTTCCTGGGGAGGGGCCTTTAGTACCAGCTATTGGGCCGATCCCAAAGAGCAGCTCATCGGCCTCTTCTTTACCAACGTGTACAACCACCCTTACGGGGATGTCCACGACAAGTTCAAAACGCTTACGTATCAGAGTGTCGATTGAAAGGACTTACTAAAAACTTCAAACTTATGGTTTCCGCCGGGCAGCCAATAGCCACAGCAAAATATTATACCTGGGCCTTGTGGCTGGCGTTCTTTACAATTGCCTACAACGCCATCGAAGGTATTGTCGCCACATGGTTTGGGGCTCAGGATGAGGCGATAACGCTGTTTGGTTTTGGGGTAGACAGTTTTGTTGAGGTCATTTCCGGTGTCGGGATCGCACACATGATCGTACGCCTCAGACACAATCCGGGGGGCAATGCCGATCGCTTCGAACAAACTGCATTGCGGGTCACCGGTATTTCCTTTTACCTGCTGGTTGGCGGGCTCCTTGCTTCGGCAATTTTCATTATCCTTGAGGATCACCGGCCGGAAACTACAATGTGGGGACTGGTCATTGCAATAGTCAGCATCGTAATCATGTCGGTGCTGATCCATTTGAAAATGAAGACCGGAAGAAGACTCAATTCCGACGCCATTATCGCTGACGCCAAATGTACCCGGGTGTGTGTGTACATGTCTGTGGTGCTGCTGGTTTCCAGCGTTGCTTACGAACTGACCCGTATGCCGTATGTTGATGCGGCAGGTACACTGGGGCTGGCCTGGTTCTCGTTTGGCGAAGGCCGGGAGTGTTTCGAAAAAGCCAACAACCTGAACCACTGTTCCTGCTGATAGTCCATCAATCCCGATCAATGCCAACCACCACATCCGTCGTTTCGGTAAAGAACCTGACCAAGGTATTCGACAAGCTGCCAGTGCTGGACCATATCAACCTGGAGATCAGCGCCGGCGAAGTGATCGGATATATCGGTCCAAATGGCGCGGGCAAAAGCACAACCATAAAGATACTCACAGGTATTATCCCCGACTTTGAAGGCGAAGCCACGGTGCTGGGTTTCGATGTCCGTAAGGAAGCTGTGGAAGTGAAGCGGCGTATTGGCTACATACCTGAAAACGCGGCACTTTACGACACCCTGACACCCCAGGAATACCTTCATTTTGTGGGCCAGCTGTATTCGATGGACCGGGATCATGTGGGAAGGAAGTCCAGGGAACTGCTGGAAGTTTTTGGATTGGAAGATCATGTGGATGCCCGGATGACGACGTTTTCCAAAGGCATGCGGCAAAAGGTGCTCCTGATCGCCGGACTGATCCATAATCCCACGGTCATATTTCTGGATGAACCCCTCACCGGCCTCGATGCCAATGCCGTTATTCTGGTGAAGGAAATCCTGGTGCAACTCAAAAAGAGCGGGAAAACAATATTCTACAGTTCCCATATCATGGATGTGGTCGAAAAGATCTCCGATCGCATCATCGTTATCAGCAAAGGCGAAATTATTGCCGATGGCACTTTCCAGCAACTCAACGCCCGGGCCAGAAGCGGTTCGCTGGAGCAACTTTTTACTGAACTCACTGGCAACAGAGAACATGAATCGGCGGCAGGGCAATTTATTCAAATCCTGGAAAGCAATTAGCGCATGACCGCTTTTGTCCTTGGCGCACTCGATCTCTTTCAAAGGGCCTTCCGCACCTTCG
>DATBVZ010000603.1:0-3868 GCA_036515095.1 Cyclobacteriaceae bacterium
CGGCATACCCGGGTGGCTTTTTGGAGCCTGTTATGTAGTTTATTCAATGTATGGCATTCGCTCGAGGGTTGGCAACATCGGACATGAAGCGCACCTGGGTGGCGCGCTTATCGGACTGCTAACCGCACTGGTTCTGGTACCGTCGGTGCTGGAAGAAAACATACTGCCTGTAGTGCTGATCGGATTTTTGTGCATCGTGTTTATCCTTTTGGTTGTTTTCAGGCCGGAAGTACTCAGGCTGGGTGTTAGCGCGGAAAGAAGAAAGCAGCGTAACCTCACGCCGGACGATCGCTACAACGCAAGGAAGCTGGAGGTGCAGCGGGAGGTTGATGAGATCCTCGAGAAGGTCCGAAAATACGGCGTGGAAAGTCTTACTTCAGAAGAGAAAGAAAAGCTGGACCACTATTCCCGGCGACACTAGAGCAGTTCCTCCTCCATTTCCGGCAAGTTGGAACGTAAGCCAAGGTATAACTGCACATAGTTTATAATCACAGCGTAATCTTTCAATACACCCATGCCTATGGAGGCGTAGTCATGCCATTTGGAGTAAATGATACCTGCGGGGACGTTATTCATTTCGTAGGATTGAAGTACGAGTGAATGCGCCCTGGTGCTGATCCCGGTAATGATCCCGTTTAGCCCCTTGCCCACAATCGTATTTTGAGAATGATCGAAGCGTGACGCATCCGAAGACTTCAGCAGTAATCCCAGCACAGAACCGGTGTCAATCAAAACGTTCACCGCCAGAACTTCACCGGGTAAGGCCAGCGTGGAAGCGATCATCGGCTTGTCGCCCGTCATGGCCAGGGGAATATGGCTGTAACCGGCCGGAAGGCTCCTGCGGAATGCAGAACGGAATGTTATTTGTTGGCGGTTCGCGTGCAGTTCGATTTCAAAGCGGGTAAAAATATCGTAACCGATAAGCCCGTCGATTCGCATGTGATTCCGGAAAAGGTTTCTGCCGGGTACGACAACAATGGGAATTTCCTTCCCCTCCACGGGGCCCATAGACACTGCGTTGCCGAGGGAGACTTCACCGCGTGCCGGTTTGCCGGATCCCATTCCTGAAAATTGAATCGTTTTACCCCGAACCATCGTTAGTTTTTTCTCAAACTGCTTACCGAACAAAATGAGTGTGCGGCAGCCCGTATCGAGCACGAGATTGACGCGTATGGTATCATTGATTGTAAAAGGCAGCAAGATGAGGTTATCGACCGATCGGTACGTGAGTGTAAATTCCTCAAGGCAGTCGGGGAGCGAAAAACCCTGTCTCAACTTGTTTGCCATACCCCGGTTCCATGGGAGCACCAGGGCCAGGGCGAAGATCAGTATTTTCAGGAACGTCATTTGGGTTGGGGCGGCGATTACAGATGAAAGCTACCACCCGCATTCTTTCTTTACGAGACGCAAAAAACCTGATTTTTGCGCGATGCCTAAAGCCGCATCCGCGCCTGAAACAAAAGGGTTACATCGGAAATCGGTAAATGTGTGGGTAATTACATCACCCTTTCATAACGAATAAAGGGTTAGCCGGTATCGGGGAAGGCGGAGGAACGGCAGGTATCACTCAGCCGGATGGGAAGTCCGTACTGTTGCTATTCTACTTTCTTGTCGCTGCTTATGCGCGCTGCGAGTCTGACTGCTTCGTAGGCATTGACGATACCGCCGGCGATACACAGCTGATCGAAGCGAACCTCTTCCTGGGTGTCGGGTTTCCTTACCTTCAGACCATCAAATTTGCGCGTCGATTCGCGAAGGATGTCACGGATCTGGTTTGCAGTAAGATCAGGGAAGTATGACATAAGCATGGCAGCAACTCCCGAGGTTACCGGACTGGAAAAGCTGGTTCCGTCAACACTGTCATAATTATTGTCAGGATCGGTAGAGAAGATGTCAACGCCGGGCGCAAAGAAATCAACCGTCTTCTTTCCGTAATTGGAGAAGTATCCGATCAGGTCGGCGCTGTCAACACCGGATGAGGAGGCACCTACTTCCAGCCAGTTTTTCGCCTCTTTCCCATTTTGATAGTAGCGGGTGGGAAAACTGTCATCAAGATCATTGTTGTCCTTGTCGTTGCCCGCGGAGTGCACGATCAGAACTCCTTTTGATTCGGCATATTGTACCGCTTTGTCCACAACGTCTTTTTGGGGAGAATACCCTTTTCCAAAGCTCATATTGATTATTTGTGCGCCGTTATCGATAGCGTAATAGATTCCGTTAGCGATGTCTTTGTCGCGTTCATCACCATTCGGAACGACGCGGACCGGCATAATGCGAACGTTATCGGCGATACCATCGATACCGATGCCGTTATTCCTGACGGCGCCGATAATTCCTGCCACGTTGGTACCGTGTGATGGATCAGGACCCTCCACATCATTGTTTCCGTAGTATCGCTGATCGGTGTCGCCGTAATTATCTCCCACAATGGCACGCGAGTCGTATTCCGGATTATATCCAATTTCCACCGCGCTTTTGTAGTTGTCGCAGACCGTGCTGTTATGATCAATTACATACCCGAATTCGGAGAGGACTTCATCCAGTGTGGCCTCCTTTGCGGTATTATCAAATATCACTTTGATAAAATATACTGCGAGCTGCAGTTCCGTGTCTTCCGTCTGCAACGTATCCACGGTGACAGGGGTTATGTCCTCCAGGCCGTAGGTGGTCTGCAGCAACTCAATTGAAGCTTTCAAATTCTTGTAGAACGATTCGTATGATTCAAGTTGTTGCTGGCAGGTGGTATAGTCATTTTCGCTTTTGGCCTTGTAGCTTTCGAAGCGTGCCTTTATGGTCTGCCAGTATTCGTATTCGGCCCTGTCCTTGCGCCGAATCTTTCCTCTTTCCGCATTCTCATATTTTGGCCGGAGCCGGGCATATTCGCGTGTGAGTTCGTACGTATCGGCTTCTACGTTGCCGTTCCTGCCGCCGATGAAATTCCAGCCATGGGTGTCATCGATATATCCGTTCTTATCGTCATCAATGCCGTTGCCTGCGACCTCGTCTTCGTTCACCCAAATGATATCCTTCAGGTCTTCGTGATCGATATCGATCCCCGAATCCATAACGGCTACGAGCACCGTTCGGGAGGGCTTGTCTTTGAGCAGTGTATTGTATGTTTTCTCGACACTTACACCCTCGACCTGGTCCGTTTCAGGATCCAGTAAAAACCACTCTTCCCGAATATCCGTCGAGTCCTTTTCGGGTATGTAAGTGCGTACCGATTGTGCATTTGCTGTTATAACACTTACTATCAACAGGTTGATGAATGTTACCCCAATTTTTTTCATTTCCGCGGTATTTTGATTTCCTGGCATCTAAGGCCAATCCTGCTTTTGTCCGTTTCTCCTTACAGCGTCTGCCTGGGCTAAACTTAGCAAAGAGGCGGCAAATTGCGCACCTTTTTTGCACAAAGGGTTATGGTTTACGCTACAACAGCAAAAGTTATGCAGAAAACTTACTTCTGTTATGTACCCCCTTTTTGGACCCGGGTCCGCCACCGGCGAATTTCACAATTTGCGCCTGCAACCGCTAAAAGTTATGGAGATTCTTGTGTTTGTGGGAATAGCGCTTTTTTTCTCATTATTATTCTGGTCAGCCGTCAAGCTGAACAAGGAAAGGGGGCTCTGAAAAGGAGTCCGGGGCCAGGAAAGAGTGAAGTATTTCACTAGAGTGCCGAAGGTGGGACTCGAACCTGCCTGCCGCGCGCCCGCCCTCCAAGGCAGGCAGGTCTACGTGTGTTGCGACCAACCAGCTCTGTAACACTAGAGTGCCGAAGGTGGGACTCGAACCCACATGTCTTGCGACACACGCCCCTGAAACGTGCGTGTCTACCAGTTTCACCACTTCGGCATAAAAGACAAAGAAC
>DATBVZ010000604.1:0-7336 GCA_036515095.1 Cyclobacteriaceae bacterium
GAAAGGCAATACGCCGGTAGTTTGGCGGGCCGCTAACAAACAACGTGCTGACTGGAAACTGGCGACAAAGGTAAACGCCAGCAAGCTGTTCATCCTTCCTTATGAAGTCAAGCAGGGAAGTTCAGACAATACCGGAACCGATAATACCAGCACCGACATACAGGGGCCTGATCTTTCTTTGGGTAAGGATATTGACAGCTTCTTCGACGATGCCGGGTTTGATCATTTTGTTGACAAGCTCAATATTTTCAGGGAGCTGTACGAAGACAAGAACCGCAATTCGGGTTACTTCTATTACCTCCCCAGGAACTACAACCTCAAGTGGGATAACGAATCCGGGGAATACTCCTTCTATATCTATTACCTCTCGGCCGGGGAAGCTGGGAGAGGAGAGGTCATTGTTACCGCCGAACTTACGCCCAACATTAACAAGGACGACATCTCCCTGGCAGAAGCTCTTTTGAGCAAGAAGTTGAACAAGGAAATAAAGCTCAGACCCCTGCCCCTTAAGGATACGCCAAAGGTCTCCTTCGGCAATTCGCTCAGCAATTTTGATGTGGATGACGCAAATGTGAGCACGAATGTTCCGACCGATTTCCTGGAACCAATCGTGGTATCGTGGAGAATGGGAAGCAGGGTAGACGATTTTATCGGTGCGATGATGAACAATATCGGGATCGCAGGCAATATCAACTTCCTGCCGCATGGTGAAGAGGAGAAGGTTATTACGTTGCCGGTCAAGCTGAGAGTCAATGACAATCAGACCTTTGGTAAAATGGAATACAGCGAGGCGGCGAGCCTGCTCAATGGTTTCTATAACCCGATAGATTATCCGGTATTGCTGAAACAAGTAGTTGTTCTCCGCGAAAAAAGCAATCAAACCTACAGCATTCAGGCAGTGCCATTGCACGACTATGAAGTTGAACCAAAAGCGATCTTCTCCTCATTTACCCAGGACGAGAAGAACGCCGTTCTGAATGGGGATATCATCTCCAGGATGTGGGTAGACTATAGCGTGCGGTCGTGCGATCCCTGCGATGAAACGGTGCAGAGCAAGATCATGGGAGGTACTTCGAACGCGCGGGTAAATAAAATAGAGATTCAAGTGCTTAACCCCCTGGCTTACGCTGGCGCAAACAGCATTAAGTTGTTGATAAAATCCAGGCAGGGCGACCCCAACGGTGAGCAGGACGTATTGTTGCCGGTTGTCACCATAAGCGAGGACGACCAGACCCTGTCGGGCGGTGAATTATTTATCCCCGAAGGAGAACAGCCCTCTTTCGAATACCAGATGGTTCTCATCAACCCGGACGGAGAAACACTCGCCAGCGATTGGATACCAGCCGGGAACTTGTTCGTGATCATAGGAGAGAGTACTGTACGCGACCATTTTGAAACCGGAGAGGACACGACGACGGAAACGCCTGACCAACCCATTACCGATGGCAATTAAGTTTCATTGCATGCGCTTTTGTGCGCTTGTCCTGCTGGTCTGCAGTACGGGGGTAGCGCAGCCGGTGGCACATGGCAAGCAGGAGATATCGGGACTGGAGCTATTTGGCGACTTCAGGAACGATAACCTGTTTTACTATGCACCGGGGAAACTGAAACTGGCACTTGATCCTGATGGCAAACCGAAATTTCAACTTCTGGAAATGCGCTATACCGGTACCGCCGCAACCGGTGACAGCGGCGAAAAACGGTTCATGAACGTGGTTCAGTTTACGGTTTCCATGGATCAGGTAAGCGCCGAAGTACTGAAGGAGGCCAGGCTTTCGCTGGGTTCGGAGCGAATCGAGCTCCGGCCTCTCCCCATGCGAAGCATTGAAGCCATACTGGTTACGCCCGTAGGGGATCCGAATGCCGCAAGCCCGTACACGCGAATTGGTACCGATGGCAGCTTCCAGGCGGCCGGTAATGCCGGAACTTCGGGCAGGGACGGGTACTGGACAGAAAGAACATTTACCCTGAAACTGGAAAACCACGAGGCTCAATTGCTGTGGGACCAGGTTGAGCAGGGACAGTTGGCACTCAGTCTGGGGTACGCCTTTTATGCGGATATTATACCCGCAAGAAAGGGTGACATGGAAGTTACCGGCGACAAGCCGTTTACGGAGGAAATGGAATCGCAGGAGGCGGATATGCTCACGACTGATACACTTGCTGTAACCCAAATGGTCAAGGCCGATGCTTTCCCCGTACGAATCGACGCGCAAAAATGGCCGGACCTGCTCAAGAAAATTGATATCAACGAAGGCGTACCTCCGGCGTATGCCGCTCTGGAAGTGAGGTGCTACGACTTCACCGATGACCTGAGGCCGGATCTGGCGATCAAAGCCGTGGAGATCCAGGCGACAGGGGTAAGCGGGAGACCGGTAACGCTTCCGGCCAAAAAGTTTACTAGCAGTCAGCCTGACCTCAACGCTCAACCGATCCATTTTCCGTATGCGGTCAAACTCACTCAACCTTTCCGGTACAGGGTTATCGAGTATACCCTGGAGGGAAACAGGGAGGAAGCTCCCTGGATAACGAAAGACTCCTGGGCCGGCGTCCTTGATATCACCACACCACTGGAAAAGAGAAAATTCCTGAACCGGCATGCGGAAGTTGAAGTTCCCTCGCTGACCGAACTCCATGTCGAGGCGGTTGATGTGCAATTTTACTATACCTACCGCGGACAAAGCCATGAACAAAGCATGAGATTCGGTGCCGGTGATGAATTGCCCGTGCAACGGGTCAATATCCGGTGCGATAAGGATACCGATCTATATTATGAAACGATCTGGCACCTTCAAAATGGGGAGTCGCTACAAACGGAAAGGAACCTGGAACAATCCGTGGACGGCTATATGTACCTGCCTTTTCCAGGAAAAAAATAGCTGCGCAACAAAATAATTCATAATTTGAATTCAGGACCTTACCTCAACCCTGCTTCCCTATGAATACAAAAGCTCTCTCCTCCGGTCTGCGCGTCCGAACAATTGCGGCTATTGTCATGACGGGCATGAGTTTATTTCCTGTTATCCTTTCTAACGCTCAGCGTGATCCCGTCGATGTTATGCTTGTCCTGGATAAGTCCGGAAGCATGGCACAGAATGTTCCGGGTTTGTCCATGACCAAGTGGCAAGTGCTTCAGGAATCGGTCCAGGCGTTTTTGCAGGCGTACAGGCTATTTGGTGAGGATGCAGACCGTATCGGTGTCACTTATTTTGACAATGGCCGACTTGATTTTGGCGCCGGCGGATTGGTGGATTTCAATCCGCCGATGAATCCTATACCGCTGACAGGGCCGGGCTCTGTTCAGGCGGATATGATGGCAAAATCCCCCGGCGGCATGACCTGCCTCGGAGGGGGGATTCTGGCGGGTTACTTTGCCTTTGATGCGATGCATCCAAACAGGAACATGATAATCTTTACCGATGGTCTTCAGAATATGGAGCCCAGCGTCAGCCAGGCCATTGCCTCGGATATGGTAATTAATGATTACAATGTGCGCCCGGATGGTACCGGATTTCCTGCGCCTCCGCTCGATCTTAAGGATCCGACATTGGACTTCAGTACCTATACGATAGCTATAGGGGACAATGCCCTCACGGTATTATTACAGGATATTGCCGGCGCTCCTGTCAATACCGTTTATGACGGCAGTTCGGAGCCGTTGAATTCAATGACTGATTTGGACATGGAACTTCCGCGCATCTTCGACGGCATGTTTGTTGATGCCCTGGACCAGCTCAGTCCCCAGCTGGTGGATGTCCGGAGGGTTCAGGGGAACACAAGTACTTCGTTTATTGTCAACCCCTCTGCCGACAAGCTGTTGATCCGAATTGCGGGCGATCCGGCAAGCATCCGGGAGGCACGGATAAAGATCGAAAAGGATGGGCGTGATTATTCGTCAAGGATCATGCCGGGCAGCCTTACATTCAGGACGTTCTTCATTGACTCTGCCGCGATGGGACGATACAATACCGACCTGTCGGGGGCATGGAGGGTTAGCATCAGCGGTCCTTCCTCCCGATTTCAGGTCACGTGCATGGTCAACGATGAGATGCTTGATGTTAGCGCCGCTGCAGCTGCGGCGGAATACGCTCCGGGAGACACAATAGCTTTGGAGACAATACTCGCGTATTCGGGTGACCCGGTAACGGATGCTTCCGCGGTGATCGCGCTGGTAGCAAAGCCGGGTGTCGATACAAATGATCTGTTTGCCCAGGCGGCAAGCGTCGATCCCGTTGGCGAATTTCCTACGGAGCCCGACAGTGATCCGGGACAATCCAAGTATGAAGCGTTGATAGCCTTCGATACAAACTTTGTAGCTTCCCTTCAGCCCGTTATCGACACCGTCCGGCTTATTCATGAAAGCGACGGAAAATACGGAGGAAGTTTTTACGATACGGAAGAATCAGGAACGTATCGCGTTGTTTTCAGAATGACCGGAAACAATGCGGATACAGGTCCTTTTGAAAGGTTTGTTATGCGCTCCCTGGTGCTCGACTTCGGAGAGGCCGATCCCGCCGGCACGGGTTTCCAGGTTATCCAGGCTGCGGATCAAGGTGCATACTTTCAACTGATGCCAAAGAACAAATTCGGACATCTTCTCGGCCCCAACCGGCTCACCCAGATCCAATTCACTGTGAACGGTGACCCTGTTCAGCTTACCGACAAGCTGGACGGCTCTTACGAAGCCGACGTCCCCGATCGGTCGATCTTTAATCCGGACCCCCGGGTGGTGGTAGACATCAAGGGCGCCACCTTTTACGACGACAAGTTTTCCGGCATCGAGGGTAGCGACCTGACTTTTTGGGACAAATATCGCTTATGGCTGATCCTGGGAATCCTTCTGGTCTTGCTGATATTCTTCCTGATCAGGAGAGGAGGTACGTGAGGGGTATAGGTATGAGTATATAAGTATATAGGTATATAGGTATATAAGTATATAAGGGAAAAAGCGCACCCCTATACACCTATATACCTATACACCCATATACATTACATCTGTACACCCCCCATACCCCCCCACATTTTCTCCCCTCTTTCTGGTAACCACTCTGCATCCCGCAGGACAAAGGGGTAATTAAAAATATTTCCCTGGAACATGGTTATGAAGATCTTATCCACATTGATTACGGCCCGCGTGATCCGGGCCCGGATTATCGGCCTCGGCCTGTTCGCTTTGCAGATGGTAGCAGGTTGCGATCTTCCCGTGGTAGACCCAACCAATCCGGACCCCATCAGCAACTTTATTTATTCTGTTGAGGATGCGTCGTGTACGTCTGACTGCAATGTATTTTTTACCAACCAATCCCAGAATGCGGCTTCCTACCAATGGGATTTTGGAGATGAAAGCCCGCTGTCAACAGAGGTCGATCCTGCGCATGTCTACGCCAACCCGGGCGCGTACAGCGTCTCGTTGAAGGCGGTCAATTCGGTTGGGGAGCACGATACGACAGTAGTCGTGACCATCGGACCCGTGAATACTACCGGCGACCCTGTGGCCTGCTTTACGCTATCAAATAACAATTGTACAGCGCCGTGTAACATCAGCTTTACCAACTGCTCTA
Organism: Cyclobacteriaceae bacterium; assembly: GCA_036515095.1. Lineage (GTDB taxonomy): Bacteria > Bacteroidota > Bacteroidia > Cytophagales > Cyclobacteriaceae > ZC4RG29. The sequence continues at coordinate 5,562 of DATBVZ010000604.1, forward strand.
CCAACGCCGATACCTACGAGTGGGATTTCGGCGACGGGAGTGCGACCGCGGCTACGCTGAGTCCCACACATCAGTATAACGCGCCCGGAACTTTCGAAGTGAGCCTGACTGCTACCAACGTGACGGGGTCTGACAACACTACAGAGACCGTAACCATTATGCCCGGTGTGACGGAGCTGGTGGCGATCACCCACACGGCAAATACCGGAAATATCTCAAATCACATGACAACAATTGACAATGAACTGACCAACAACAAGCCGGATAAGATTTTGGTTGTCACCCCGGTTTTAGGCGTGCGCAATGGCGCTGCCCTGGGCGTATACTACTATTCGAACAAATGGATTATCTATAATCAGAACAAGAGCACAATCTCAGCCGATGAACAGTTCAATGTAGTGACGGCTGATCCTCATGAATCCAGTGCATTTGTGCACGAGACGAGCGCCGCAAACATACGCTCCGGTTATATATCGACGATCGATCACCCGGCCACAAACAATGACCCCACTGCCCGCATCTTTGTTACGCCGATTTGGGAAAAGCTGACCGACTACAATGAACATCCGGTGGGTGTTGAATACATCAACAACCGGTGGGAAATTATCAACCTGAACAAGGGTTCTATGCCGGTAGGGCTGAAGTTCAATGTGATCGTAAGTAAAAATGATCAGGTATCATTTGTTCACAGCACGACTTCCACGTCAATAATAGGAGACTACACCATCATTGCTGACCCGCGGACAAACGCAAAGCCAGCCGCAAAGGTCATCGTTACGCGAAACCAGGGCACGAGCGAGTCTCCCATCGCTCTTCCTGAGATCATTGGCGTATGGTACCGTGTCTCGCAAAACAATTGGACGATATTCAATGAAAGCGGCGAGGTCATGTTCGAAGGTCCGAAGTTCAACGTACTGGTTCTGGAATGAGAGATGCAGAGACTAACAGCAATACGATTTGTGCGCATTCCCATCTCCGTTTGGATCCTGGTTTCTGTATTCGGTGCAGTGAACGCCCAGGAAATCTCCGGATCGGGAGCAAAAAAGAAAGTGGTGGAAATAAAAGGCAAGAACGATAACGGTCAGTCCATGCAAGGGAGAGACACCATTCGCTTTACGGGCAAAAGCAAGCCGAGGAACATCAGTGTCAGGGCGGGGGCGAGTGATTATATTATTGTTGACTGGGTAAATCCTTCCGTAGTGGAACTAAGATCAGCGGACGGATACCTTGAAATAAAGCTCAAGATCTTCTCAAACAACGTGATCAAGAGGGAAAATATCACCGTATGGCAGAACCGTCAACGCATAAGCTCGAAGATGGGTGTGGGGGGACTTTTCGGAGAACAAAAGGAATTCAACTTTAGCGACCGGATAGCCCTGGTGGAGGGGGTAAACGAACTGGTAGTGGAAGTGTCCCTTGACAGCATGACCAGACAAAGTGAACCGCTGATTGTCCACAGGCGCGGTGGGGCCGTATCCCTTCAGCCCATGGGTGTTTCTTACTCGTCGATGGATCCGCTGAGCAGCATTTACTGGTGGACAAACGTTGACCCTGTGGCGCTGAAAGGAACTGCATATACCCACAAAGACGAATTGTTGCCCCTGAAATTCAAGATTTTGACCCGGGAAAGTATTGTCATGGAAAAGATCCGGATCCACCACAACGGGAATATCGTGAAGCCTCGTGCCAACGCCGTACTCGAAAGGGATCAACAGGGCAATTACAGTTTTACCGATACACTTACGCTTGTTGAATCGGATGATTTGAATCAGGTA